>NZ_PNDP01000047.1:0-64722 GCF_005886415.1 Pseudoalteromonas sp. S327
ACGCCGTGCTATTAATTAAATTTTTTGACAACTGACAACTGACAACTGACAACTGACAGCTTACAGCTTACAGCTTACAGCTTACAGCTTAGTGCTTTTTCGCATATGCTTCGGCTTGCTTCCAAACCCTTAGCGTATTTTCGCTTAAAATCTTTTTAATGTCTGAATCGCTGTAGCCTCTGTCCATTAAGCCTTGTACTAGGTTAGGGTAGCTAGATACATCCTTTAAGCCAATCGGCAACGAATCTCCAACCCCATCGTAGTCAGAGCCAATGCCCACGTAATCAATGCCAATAAGCTCTACAACGTGATCAATATGATCAAGTACTTGCTCAAGGCTTGCAAACGGGAATGGGTTTTTAGCGCGGTACGCTGCATCAAAGTCTTTACTTGGCTTAGTGCCTTCTTTTTTAACGGTCTCTTTAGTGCTTTTAAGGTCTTTGTACCACGCACCGGCTTTAGAGGTTACAAAGCTTGAGCCAAAGTTAATTTGAATAACCCCGCCATTCTTTTTAAGCGCCAATAACATGTCATCATTCATATTACGCTCAAAGCCTGGCGTGTATTTGCGCAGTGAAGAGTGTGAAGCAATAACCGGCGTTTTAGATAGCTCCATTACCTGATAAAACGCATCATCTGATATATGTGATACGTCAATTAGCATACCGACGTTGTTCATTTCAGTAATTAGCTTTTTACCAAATGGGCTTAAACCTTTCCATTTACGGCGAATATCGTATGACGAGTCAGAAATATGGTTGCTTTGCGAGTGCGCAAGCGTGATGTAGCGTACACCTCGGTCAAAAAAGTGCTGAAGGTTTTCCATTTTTCCTTCAATTGGCGAGCCATTTTCCATGCCCATCGCAATTGATAGTTTGCCTTGCTCAAATTGCGCTTCTATATCCGCTGTTGAGCTAGCAATAGCAAATTTTTCAGGGGCGCGCTGTGCAATGGCTTCCATGCTATCAATCATTTGATTGGCTAGCTGGTAGCTTTTACCTTTGCCTTCAAATTCTAAGTGAGCAGGAATATAAATCGACATAAAAGGGGCGTTTAACCCCCCTTGTACTGCGCGAGGGTAGTCAAAGTCGCCGCCGTCGGTGGCTTTAGTTACATCAACCCATTTTTCGTGGATACGATAAGGTACATCAATATGGGTGTCGATTAAAATAGTGTCTTTTGCTAGTTTTACTGCTTTGTCTGACGGGCTTTTTACTTGCTCTGCAAAGGCTTGTGGTGTTAAAGCTAGTGATATGGCTACCACTAGAGTGCTGAGTTTTATCATGTTTTGGCTCTTTGGGTAAAAAGCCATTGTGTACGTTCAGCTCAAAAGTTACAAGTGTTAGGCGTTAATCAAACGACTGTGCTTCATGCTCTTCGCTTTGCAGTGCTTTAAATTCATTTTTTGAAATAATAGTGACCGACTCATGTAGCTCAGAAAAAAACACCATCGCTTCACCATTTCTAAGCTGCTGATTAACCTGCGCTACTTTACTTTGAATACTCACTTCTTGCTCACCATAATCGGTGCCTTCACGAAGCACGTAGCTTTCAATTAGGTTATAGAGGGTGTCTTTATCAAGTTGTTCAAAAGGGATAATCATAACTGCTTACTGCTCGCTTTAGTGGGGACGTGCTGGCCAAAATAATGAGGGACGGCTTGTTCAAGCCAAAATACTGGCCTAAACGGATTATTACCACTAATAAACCCTACGTGGCCGCCTTTTTCAGAGACGCTCAGGGTAACATGCTCACTCACATCTTGCCTACTTGGCACGGCTTTAATCGACAACATTGGATCGTCCTTGGCATGAATTATTAACGTAGGAATCGCAATATGCTTTAAGTAAGGCATTGCGCTGGCTTGGCGATAGTAATCGTGTGCGTTTTCAAAGCCATGCAGTGGAGCGGTTAGTTGATTATCAAACTCTAGTAAATCGTCAATTTTCATTAACTGCTCAGAGGTAATAGGTATTTGCTGCTTAATTTGTGGCAATTTACGCTGCATTGATTTTTTCATTCTATCGAGCAAGTACTTTTGATAAATCTTGCCTAAGCTTTTGCGAATAACATCGCTTGATGATGATAAATCATAAGGAGCCGAGACCACGGCTGCAGCACTTAAGGGGCAGTTTTCGCGCTCTTCGCCTAGGTATTTAGCCAGTACATTGCCCCCTAACGAAAAACCAACAGCCATAATAGGGCGGCTGGGGAATTGCTCCCTTAAATGATTTATAAAAAAAGCTAAATCGGCTGTATCGCCACTATGATAAGCACGGGGTAAGCGGTTAACTTCACTTGAGCAGTTTCTAAAGTGCATAAGTACTACGGCATAGCCTTGCTTTTTTAAGGCTTTCATCATGCCTTTGGCATAAAAGCTATTTATGTTGCCTTCAAGACCATGTAAAACCACAGCAAGGGGAGCGTTTTCATTATGAGGCAGCGACCATGCAAGTTCAATAAAATCGCCGTCGGGCGTATCAAGTTGCTCAAGTTCGTAGGACGTATTGTGAAATGGACGGAAAAAACGCGGCATTATGGTTTGAACGTGACGATTGGTCATCCACCATGCTGGTTTAAACTTATTGATCATGTTTGTACTACGCACTATGAAAAAAACGAAACGTTAGTGTACCAAATTTTTCGCTTTATAAAATAAAAAGCGCCTAATCAGTAACCTGAGTAGGCGCTTTGTGCGTCGTGCTTAATGATGCTCGGGAACTTCAGCCTCGCTAATTTTTTTAATAAAGTAAAAAGCGTAAAATAGGCAAAGAGAAATCACGACGCCTAAAATCCCAAAAGACATAAATAAAACAGGGTCGCTAAAAAAGTCTCTAAAGAATACGTTCATGATTAATCTCCTCGTTCAGTTGATGGAGACATCATAAAGTGACTTTGCAAAGCATAATGTGATCGAGATCAAACTATTTCCCTGCGTGGAAAAAGTAACCAAGTAAAGTTGATGTAGATCATGTTTTAGGGGCTATTCAGTTCCTACTACAGCGCCTATAGGCTTTGAAGAATCAATCGGCTTAAAGATTTTTTGCACAAAGAAAATAGAATGAACATTTAGAAGAGGGTATAAAAACTGACAGCCTAAGTCGCTTTCACATACAGCTCAATATTGTTTGGCTTTACAGCTTCTAAAAAGCTAAGTTTATTCGCTGTATCAATCAGTATTTGCTGTTGTTGCTTTTCAAGCTTTAATTCGGCGCTTAATAGCTCTTGGCGTATTTTTGCATAGTCGCTGATACTTTCTTGATTGGCTTTTAAATACTTGCGCGTTGCACGCAGTGGCTTAAGTGCCTGCGTATCAAACTCATTAATAGATGCTATTAACGCACTGAGCTGCTCGGCATTAATGCTTAGCTTAAGTGAGTCTAAATACAGCAAAAATAAGCACAGATTAACGTTTTTACCTTGCTGGTTTTGTAGCGCCAGCAAGGTTTGTTGTTGCCCTGGCTTTGCGTACAAAGCGCAGGCAAATTGCCAAAAGTCGTTTTTATTGAGCAAGTTCATCGGCAAAGGCCTGCTCTTTTTCTTCCATTTCTTCAAGCGCCATCAGTAGCTCTTCTTCAGTGTCGTTTACTTTAGGGGTAAGCGTTGCTTGCTTAGCGATTAGCTCTTTTAACTGGGCTTTGTTATCGTCGTTGTAGAGTGTGTTGTCGCCAAGGGCTACTTCAACTTCGCTAAGCTCTGCAGTAAATTTATCGAGCTGCTTTTCAAGCTTTTCAATTTGTTTTTTAAGCGGTTGAATGGCTTTTCTAAACTCAGCTTCTAGGCGCTTTTGCTCTTTACGATTAACGCTTGGATTTGCTTTTGGCTCGTCAGGCTGCTGGCTTTTAGCGGCTTCTTTATTTGCATTGAGTAACCATTGGTAATAGGCATCTAAATCGTAACCAAATTGAGTGACTTTGCCATCATCGACTAAATAAAATTCATCGGCGGTGTTTTTAAGCATGTGGCGATCGTGCGATACGGTAACCATGGCGCCTTCAAAGCCTTGTAGTGCCATTACTAGCGCGTGGCGCATTTCTAAATCAAGGTGGTTAGTTGGCTCATCAAGTAGTAGTAAATTGGGTTTTTGATACACTAACATGGCTAGCACTAAGCGGGCTTTTTCACCGCCCGAAAACGGCGCCACGGGCTCAAGTGCTTTATCGCCAATAAATGCAAAGCCACCTAAAAAGTCACGCAATGATTGCTCTGTGGCCTGTGGGTTTAAACGTTGAATATGGGTCACTGCGCTGGCTTTTAAATCAAGAGATTCAAGTTGGTGCTGCGCAAAGTAACCAATATTTAAGCCATGGTGCTGAACCACTTTACCTGCTTGCGGCTCAAGCTCGCCCGCTAATAGCTTTATAAGCGTTGATTTACCCGCGCCGTTACGACCGAGTAACGCAATACGACTGCCAGGAACTAGGTTTAGCGCGATATTATTTAAAATAGTAACATCGCCATAACCTGCTTTTGCTTTATCTAGGGTCATTAGCGGGTTAGGCAGGGCTGTTGGCTCGGCAAATTCAAAGTCAAACGGTGAGTCGGCATGCGCAGGTGCCAGTTTTTCCATACGTTCGAGTGCTTTTACACGGCTTTGTGCCTGTTTGGCCTTACTGGCTTTGGCTTTAAAGCGAGTTATAAACTGCTCAAGATGGGCAATTTGCTCTTGTTGTTTTTCAAACATTGCTTGTTGTTGTAACAAGCGCTCTGCTTTTTGGCGTTCAAACTGTGAGTAGTTACCTTTGTACACATTAATAAGCTGTTTATCGACATGCCAAATTTGATCAACCACGGCGTCTAAAAACTCGCGGTCATGAGATATAAGTACCAAGGTGCCTGTGTAGGCGCGTAAAAAGCGCTCAAGCCAGTAAACGGCATCTAAATCAAGGTGGTTGGTAGGCTCATCGAGTAATAGTAAGTCGGCATCGCGAATAAGTGCTTGTGCAAGGTTTAAACGCATACGCCAACCACCAGAAAACGCGCTTACAGGGTTTTCTATTTGGTGATTAGCAAAGCCTAAGCCGTACAGCAATTCGCCCGCTTTTGACTCTATGCTGTAGCCTTTAATATTTTCAAGCTGAATATGTACTTTGGCTTGGGTGTCACCATCGCTTGTTTGCTCAGCTTCACGCAGGGCAATGCGCAATGCATAGTATTCAGGGTGACCTTGAAGTACATAATCAATGGCGCTTATTTCAAGGGCTGGGGTTTCTTGTTTTACAGAAGCAATAGACCAATCTTTAGGTATATTGCAATCACCCGCATCGAGTTGCAGCTCAGATTTTAATAAACTAAATAAGGTAGATTTACCACAGCCATTAGCGCCAACTAAGCCCACTTTGTGTTGTGGAAATAAAGTAGCCGAGGCATTTTTTAATAAGGCTTTTCCGCCACGAAGTAGTTCTATTTCTGAGATTTGGATCATGAATGCGTTACTTTACTGTGCCCTGGTTAAGTTGGCGCTATCATACCATAGAACGTATTGCTCTTATCAAGCGTATCAACATAGGAAGTTATACGATAAAATATGTGCAGTTCAAACCACAGGAAAAATGTTGTGAGACAAAAGAAGCGATTTATTGCTGGTGCATCGTGCCCTGAGTGTAAAGCCATGGATACCATGATGCTGTACAGAGAACATGATGTTGAAAAAGTAGAGTGTGTGGAGTGTGGCCACAAAATGGCGCAACCCGATAACGCTGTTCAGGCATCTACTCGCCAATTTGAACAAGTAATTGGTGTATTTAAACCGGGCGATTAACCCGGTTTTTATTTTTTACCCACCTTAGTAATGTGGCGGAGGCGGCTCTTGCATTTGCGACATTAGCGACGGCTGCTGCGCTTCTTTAAGTTTTTCTGCTAGTAACTCAGTTTGGCGCTTCATTTTTGCTAGCTGCTGTTGGTGTGCTTTTAGCTCGTCATTTAATATTTCTATTGTTTCGTCTTGAAAAGCAACTTTTGCCTCAAGCTCCATTAAACGATTTTCAATTGTGTTCATTTGCTTCTCGTATTGTAAAGTGCTCTGCAATTCCGCTCGAGCTCTCGGTTAACAACGACTTGCCGTTATCTATAAACGTTACATCTAGCACCACAGCCGATTTAGGCTTACTGCCTTCACGTGGTGTGACTTGCCAAGTTTGAATTTTTTCTCCGCTGGGTAACTGCCATAAATCAACGCGCTTATTGGGCGAGCCTGTGGCCAGCAATGTACCTTGTTCGTTAAAGCGTACCGCAGTAAAAATTTTCTGACGCGCAATATACGCCAGTTTACTCACAAGATCACCTGTAGTCAGCTTCCATACATGTGCTTGCTTCATACTATCTGCGGTAAATGCGTAGCGACCTTGTGGGTCTAGGGTTACTTGGGTAACACGAGTCGGGTGATTAAAGCGATGAATTACTTGCCCTGTACGTGTATCCCAAAAATAAGCAACGTAATCGTTTGAGCCGCTTAAGGCGTAGCGCCCATTAGGCGATAAATCAACGGTGTTTACTTTGTCTTGGTGGCCTAAAAACTCAATGCGGCGTCCGGTTTCTAGGTTTAAAAATACCACTACGCCGTCGCTTCTGCCGTATAAAACACTGCGGCCTTGGTTACTTATCGCAATATCGCGAATAGTGGCTTGTTGAATTTTATAATAGCCGCGGTTTTCGCCGCTGCTAATATCCCACACGGCAAAGGTGGTTTTTTCTGCGGTAACAGCCACGCTATTATCAAACGCAATAGCCACAGCATACACTAGGCTTTCTTGTGATTGCTGTTGAAACCATTGATATTTTAGCACCTGCTGTTGATTATCCCACAGGGCGACCCCATGGTGAATGGAGGAGACTAGGCTGTATTTACCATCGTTAGATACTGCCGAGGAAAACGCACCCTGTGCTGCGTGTTCAAAGCGTTGTGCAGCTTGCTGTTTTTGATCGCTACAAGCTAGGGCTAATAAACAGCTAAAAGCGATTAAAAAAGTACGAAATATCGACATATTACAGGTATTTCCTCTTAACTCTTAGTGACTGAGAGGTTAGACTAGGTCACGTTGAAGGCCTAGGGTGTTTGTCTAATCACTATAATAGGTTAGGTTTTAATTTAGTTAGTTATTAAACAAGCAGCCTATCATGTAGGCCGTTAATCTTTAACTAGTAATAATACAATAAATGACAACTGCAAAGTGTGTCGGAGATTTAAAATGAAAAAGACGATTAGATTGTCATTGATTGCAGCGTCGGTTTTAGCGCTTACAGCTTGTAATCAAGAAGCAAAACAAGAACAAGCTGAAGTTAAATTAGACACTGTAGAGCAGCAACAAGCATACGGTATTGGTGCATCAGTAGGTAACTTTTTAAATAAAGACCTAGCTGATAAATCAGAGATTGGTATTGAACTAGACCAAGCACTATTAATTCGTGGTTTTGAAGACGCGCTTGCTGGTAATGCAAAAATCGATGAAGAAAAAATCCGTGAAGTGCTAACTGAGCTAGATACATCAGTGCGTGCAAAGCAAGAAGCTAAAGCTAAAGTTGAGTCTGAAAAAAGCAAAGAAGCAGGTAAAAAATACCTAGAAGAAAATGCTAAAAAAGAAGGCGTAACAGTAACTGAGTCAGGTCTACAGTACGAAGTACTTAGCGAAGGCGAAGGCGAAAAGCCAGCAGCAACAGACGTAGTTAAAGTACATTACAAAGGTACTTTATTAGACGGCACTGAGTTTGATAGCTCTTATGCGCGTAACGAACCAACTACTTTCCCTCTTAACCGTGTAATTGCAGGTTGGACTGAAGGTTTACAGCTTATGTCAGTAGGGTCTAAGTACAAGTTCACTATTCCTTCTGAACTTGCTTACGGCGATCGTGACCTAGGTAAAATTCCAGCTAACTCAACGCTTGTTTTTGAAGTAGAACTACTTGAAATTCAAGATGACGAAGCACCTGCGCAATAAGCGGTAGCTTATAACGCAAAAAGGGACCATAACGGTCCCTTTTTTGTAGGCTATTTTATTAATCTGTGTGGTTAGAAAACAAATTATCTATTAGCTCATCTTCTAGTTCAAAACGCGCTTCTAACGTTTCGCCAAGTACCGACAAATCGTTATCAAACTCTGCTAATAAGTCCTCTTTACCTACTTCTGCGTATTTATCGTTAAAGTCTAAAGCAATATCTGTTGTGCTAGAAATGCGCGGGTAAATTGTATTTGCCAGCTCTTGGCTTTCAAGGCCCTTGCTTTCGCAGGCTTTTGCAATGTCATCGTACACTTCAAAATGGCCGGCAGATAAGTAATCCATTAAAATTTGGCAAAATGATTGAATTTGTTCTGGCTCTGGTAAGGCGTGATCTTTTTTGTCGTATGGCGAAAACCCAGCCATTTTACAATAAAGTACAATTAACTCTTGGCGCTCGTTTAACCATTTATCAATGACAGTATGGCTACCACCCCATTTTTGTTGAGCTTTCTCTACGCGCGTCAGCATTACTGTTCTCCTAAGCTGGGTCACTTTTATGGTTAAATTTAAATTTTCTTATACATCAAGATATATTTTATTTAAGTGTATATCAACAAGTAAAAGGTATGAGCTGGTGCATGAGTGTATTTATTGTAGGTAAATTATTATTTTATTGCAGGCAAGAAAAAACCACCGGTTAAGGTGGCTTAATTTCTTGTTTTGGCCTGTTAATACAAGCTTTCTTATTGTTATAGAAGATTTTTGTTATTTTTATTATAAATATTTTTGTTATTGTTGTTTAAGATTTTTATTATTGTTCTTGTTAACGCGGGACAAACAATACCAAGGTTTTTGTTATGTTGCAAACATATTAACAAAAAGTTTTTATTGTTAGTTCTTTTTGGTTATTTAACACTCAAATGTGACTAAATAAGCAACAAAATAGGTTCTGTTAGCTGTAACACATGTTTTACGAGCTTAGCGATAGAGAGCCGGAGAATATGGTGGTACAATCTTGAACAATTTCTATAAGCCTCAGGATTATTTACGCTATGAGCGAATTAAAAAACGACCGTTATTTACGTGCACTTGCAAAACAACCCGTTGATGTAACACCGGTATGGATGATGCGCCAAGCAGGACGCTATTTACCAGAGTACCGTGCTACACGTGCACAAGCGGGCGATTTTATGAGCCTGTGCCGTAATGCTGAGCTTGCATGTGAAGTAACACTACAACCACTTCGCCGTTACCCGTTAGATGCTGCTATTTTATTTAGTGACATTTTAACTATTCCCGATGCTATGGGTTTAGGTTTGTACTTTGAAACCGGTGAAGGCCCTAAATTTGAAAACCCTATTTCGTCACTTGCTGATGTTAAAAAGATTCCTAAGCTAGACCCAACTGACGAGCTTGGCTATGTAATGAACGCAGTAAGTACTATTCGCCGTGAACTTAAAGGCGAAGTGCCACTAATTGGCTTTTCGGGTTCACCGTGGACACTAGCAACTTACATGGTTGAAGGTGGAAGCAGTAAAGTATTTGGTAAAATTAAAAAAATGGCGTTTGCAGAGCCGCAAACACTACATTTACTACTAGATAAACTAGCTGATTCAGTCATTGATTACTTAAACGCACAAGTAAAAGCTGGTGCGCAATCGTTAATGGTATTTGACTCGTGGGGCGGCGTATTAAGCCCGCGCGATTACAACGAATTCTCACTGCAATACATGCATAAAATTGTTGATGGTTTAATTCGCGAATACGACGGCCGTAAAGTGCCGGTAACGCTATTTACCAAAAATGGTGGTCAGTGGATTGAAGCAATTGCAGCAACAGGCTGTGATGCAGTAGGTCTTGATTGGACTATTAATATTGGCGACGCTAAACGTCGTGTAGGCGATAAAGTTGCATTGCAAGGGAATATGGACCCGTCAATGCTTCACGGTACGCCTGATCGTATCCGCCAGGAAGTAGGCACTATTTTAGAAGACTTTGGCACAGGTGATGGCCACGTATTTAACCTAGGCCACGGTATTACACCAGATGTAGACCCAGAAAACGCCGGTGTATTTATTAATGCAGTACATGAGCTAAGCGCGCAATACCACAAATAACAACCGTAGTATTAATAGCTATTAAAAAGCCCGCTAATTAGCGGGCTTTTTGCTGTGTAGTAATCGGGTTAAGTAAATAACCTATTTAATCCATTTAACGCCGCAACACGGTAGGCTTCTGCCATCGTTGGGTAGTTAAATGTGGTATTTACAAAGTAGTCAACAGTGTTGCCTGCCCCTTTTTGTTCCATAATGGCTTGGCCAATGTGAACAATTTCTGAGGCACGCTCACCAAAGCAATGCACGCCAAGTACTTCTTTTGTTTCACTGTGAAACAATATTTTTAAACTACCAACTTCTGTGCCCGCAATTTGCGCACGAGCCAAGTGCTTAAACTGAGCACGACCAACTTCATACGGTACTTTTGCAGCGGTTAGCTGTTGCTCTGTTTTACCTACCGAACTCATTTCAGGAATAGTATAAATACCGGCCGGTATATCTATAATTAGCTTATCTTCGCAATTACCGCAGGCAATAGCATCGGCAGCTATACGGCCCTGATCAAATGCAGCACTCGCTAAGCTTGGGTAGCCAATTACATCACCTACTGCGTAAACGTTGTCTACCTCAGTTTGGTACATTTCGTTGACTTTAAGTTGGCCTCGACCATCGGCTTTTAAACCAATAGCTTCAAGGTTTAGCGTATCGGTATTACCTGTGCGCCCGTTAGCAAATAAAATACAGTCGGCTTTTACACGCTTGCCCGATTTTAAATGCATTACAACGCAATCTGAGCGCGTTTCTATACGATCAAACTCTTCGTTATGACGAATAACAATACCGCTGTTCCAAAAGTGGTAGCTAAGCGCGTCAGAAATTTCTGCATCCATAAAGGCTAATAAGCGGTCGCGCGTGTTTACTAAATCTACTTTAGCGCCTAAGCCTTTAAAGATTGAAGCGTATTCACAGCCAATAACACCCGCACCGTATATAAGTACACGTTGTGGGTCGTGCTCTAGGCCTAAAATAGTATCGCTGTCGTAAATACGTGAATGGCTAAAGTCGACCTCAGGTGGGCGGTATGGGCGCGAGCCAGTAGCAATTACAATGGTTTTAGCGGTAATACGCTCTGCTGAGCCATCAAGGCGCTTAATTTCAACCGTGTGTTTATCTACAAAGCTCGCATCGCCTTGGTACATATGAATGCGGTTACGGTCGTAAAAGCTGCTACGTAAGTTTGACTGCTTAGAAATAACAGAACTTGCATGGCTTAAAATATCAGGAAACGTTAAGCGGCTAGGGCGCTCGCCAACATTAAAAAGTGGGTTTGCTTTGTATTCAATATAGCGGCTAACCGAGTGGCGTAATGCTTTTGAAGGAATTGTTCCCCAATGTACACAGCCACCGCCAACAGCTTGTTGGCGCTCAATAACCGCTACTTTTTTATCGTTTTTCGATAGGTTCATGGCGGTGCCTTCACCGCCAGGGCCCGTACCAATAATTATTGCGTCATATTGGTAAACTACGGGTGCTTTTTTTTGTTCTGGTTGTTTGGCCACAGCCACTCCTAAATTAATTAAAAGAGGCTTTTAATAACCTCGCATTAAGTGCTAGCCATGCCTGTTTTTGATTTTCCCAGGCGGCTTCCAGCTCATGGTATTGTGTCATTAATGCTGATTGTTCACACTGCTTTGCCATGTTATTTTTTTTAGCTTCTAACACTTGTTTTTGTAGTGAACAGTAATTTTGCAGCTTTTTCAGCAGTAAATCGTACTCTTGTTGTAATAATGTAAGCTTATCTTGCGCTAAAGGCAATTTTGAAAGGCGCGTTTGCGTTTTACTCATTAGCGTTTCGGCTTTGGCTTTTTCTATGCGCTCAACCGGGGTGCGCTTTAATTTACTGGCTAAACCGAGCGCTGCTAAAGAACGAATCATCCATTTAGTTGGGTCGTAATGAAACCACTTAATACCGTTACGGTAATCGCTTGCAAAAATATGGTGGAAGTTATGGTAACCCTCGCCATAAGTAAATAACGCTAAAAAGCCATTATCGCGTGCAGTGTTTTTCTCAGTGTATGGGCGTGAGCCCCAAATATGAGCCAATGAATTAATGAAAAAGGTAAAGTGCTGGCTCAATACTAAGCGTAATAAACCTGCAAGTAGTAGTATACCCCACACATCGCCTACTAATAAACCAAGCGCAAGCGGTAAACCGACATTCATGGCTATAACAAGCTTTAAGTAGTGTTTATGCTGCCACATAACAATTTTATTGCGCTGTAAATCGCGACAATTACTGTAATCGTTATAACTATCGCCTTGGTAATCACGTAGCATCCAGCCAATGTGGCTGTACCAAAAGCCGTTAGTTGCGGCGTAAGGGTCTTTTACTGGGTCATCTACTTGGCCGTGGTGTATACGATGATCGCTACTCCAGTGCAACGCACTGTTTTGCAAAGCAAATGCGCCACCAAGGGCAAAAATAAATTCTATTGCAGGGTGTACGTTATAGGCTTTATGCGCCCATAATCGGTGGTATCCGGCAGTGATAGATAGGCCTGCGTAAAACATACAGCCTACAAATGCAATCCAATGCGCGCTGGTAAATCCGTAACTAATGCCGTACCAAGGTACAAGTGTGACAGCCGCCAAAAAGGTTAGGCTAAAAAATAGGACGTTTGTCCAAATAATCGGTGGTTTATTCATCGTTTTTACTCTCAGCGTACAACTGTAAGCTAAAATAGTGTTTCAATCTCTTGGCGTCAAGTATTAGACTAGACAATTCGGCTAATTATCATTAAAACTTCATATAAAATTACTCAGGGAGCTGTGGATGTCGGGTGTTAGAGCACAACAGAAACAAAAAACACGACAAGCCTTAATTGAGGCGGCATTTAATCAGCTTAGTGCTGATCATAGTTTTTCTAATTTAAGCTTACGCGAAGTTGCCCGCGAAGCCGGTATTGCCCCCACCTCTTTTTATCGCCACTTTAAAGATATGAACGAGCTAGGTTTAACCATGGTCGACGAAGCAGGCTTAACCCTTCGCCAGCTTATGCGTCAAGCTCGCAGACGTATAGCCAGTGGTGGTAGCGTAATAAATACCTCGGTTGTTACCTTTATGGAGTTTATTGATAACTCAAGCAACCAATTTAGATTACTGCTGCGAGAACGTTCTGGAACCTCAAAAGCCTTTAGAGCCGCCGTAGCTCGTGAGGTAAAGCACTTTATTTTAGAGCTTGCGCATTATTTAGAAAGCGAAACCAAGTGCGATTCGATCCACGCTTATATTCAGGCCGAAGCCATGGTAACACTGGTATTTAATGCCGGCGCTGAAGCACTTGATATAGAAGGTCAACAACGCGAAGAACTCATTGAGCGGGTTATTTGGCAGCTACGTTATATTACCCGCGGTGCAGGGCATTATATTCGTGAAACAAATAATCAGGTTTAGCTTAAAAAATTAGCAATAAGTTAATCTAAGCACGCAAGTTTACTCAACACATTAATTTAAGCTAAAAAGTGTAGCTGTGTGATTTATAAAACCTAAATATGCTATTTTTAGGTATATAAATTTCTTTAATGTGGGGTTTTTATTCCTTTGTTTGGAATATTTATGCTTGCACCAATTGCTTTGTAATGTTAAAAATAGGCCTCACTGAACACACACACAAGAAACAAGATGCAAAATATTCGTTTAATTACACTAAAACTTAACCTCTTACTGCTATGGTCAGTGAGCGGGGATTAGTGTGTTTGCATCGAGTTAAACACTAAAAACCCCGCAATTGCGGGGTTTTTTATTATCTCGCGGCTGGGATAAATTGAAATTTGGGTAACAGAGGAATGAGGGGCAGTTATGCAAGACAAAGATAAAGTATGGATTTTTGATACCACCTTACGTGATGGCGAGCAGGCACTTAAAGCAAGCCTTACAGAAGACGATAAAATTCAGCTAGCGCATACTATTAGCCGCTTGAACGTGGATGTGATGGAAGTGGGTTTTCCGGTTTCGAGCCCCGCTGATTTTCGCTCGGTGCAACGTATTGCAACCGAGGTTAAAGGCCCAATTATTTGTGGTTTAGCACGTTCAGTAGCAAAAGACATTGAAGCCTGTGGTGAGGCACTTCGCACGGCACAGCAAAGCCGTATTCATACTTTTATTGCCACAAGCCCTTTGCACCTTGAACACAAATTACGTATGAGCCTAGACGATGCAACGGCCATGGCGGTTAAATCAATTAAATTAGCGCGTAACTACACTGATGATGTTGAGTTTTCGTGTGAAGATGCAGGGCGTACGCCGTACTGGGATTTATGTAAAATTGTTGAGCAGGCAATTAACGCCGGTGCCTCTACTATTAATTTACCTGATACCGTTGGCTTTGTAACGCCAGACGAATACGCCGCAATGATCCGCCATTTAATGAATAACGTGCCGAATATAGATAAAGCGCGTTTAAGTGTACATTGTCATAACGATTTAGGTTTAGCTGTGGCTAACTCGGTAGCCGCGGTACAAGCCGGTGCTCGCCAAATTGAATGTACAATAAATGGTATTGGTGAGCGTGCGGGTAACTGCTCGCTTGAAGAAGTGGCGATGATCATGAAAATGCGCAAAGACCACTTAAACGTTCACACCGATATTAAAAGCGAAGAAATTTATCGCGCATCTCGCCAAGTGGCAAAAATATGCAATATGCCGGTACAGCCAAATAAAGCGATTGTGGGCGAAAACGCCTTTGCACATAGCTCGGGCATTCACCAAGATGGCGTATTAAAAGCGCAAAATACTTACGAGATTATGTCGCCAGAAAGCGTCGGTGTGCCAAATAACCAATTAAATATGACCTCGCGTTCGGGTCGCCATGTTATTGAGCACCGCTTAGAAGAGTTAGGTTATCAAAAAGCTGACTACGATATGGACAGCTTATACGAAAGCTTTTTAGCGTTAGCTGATCAAAAAGGTACCGTATACGATTACGACCTTGAAGCCATGATTTACTTTAATCAAATTAACGACAAAGACGAAAAATACCAATTAGAGTTTGTAAACTCAGCGTCTAACTCACAGTCGGTAGCCAGCTCTACCATTGGAATGTTAATTGATGGCGAAGCAAAACAAGAAGCTGCTACAGGTAATGGCCCTGTTGAAGCCTCATTTGCGGCTATTGAGCGCTTAACTGGTATGAGCGTTGAAATGATTGAATACAATTTAGAAGCCACTGGTCAAGGCGCAAGTTCGCTTGGTCAAGTAAACATTATTGCTAAATACGATGGTCGCCCTTATCACGGTGCGGGTATTGCTGCGGATGTGGTAGAGGCGTCGGTACGCGCCATGATCCGTGTTTACAACTTAATTTATCGTGCACAAAAAGTGTCTGATTTAAAACAACAAAGGAAAGCAGGATGAGTAAAACAAACTACAGCGTTGCCGTATTAGCAGGCGACGGTATTGGCCCAGAAGTAATGGCAGCAGCAGAGCAAGTACTTGATGCTGTAAGCAATAAGTTTGGTTTTACCCTGAACCGTCAGCATCATGCTATTGGTGGCGCAGCCATAGACGAATTTGGTGAAGCATTACCACCAAAAACGCTAAGCGCGTGTGAAAACGCCGATGCCATTTTATTTGGCTCGGTAGGTGGCCCAAAATGGGAAAACCTACCCCCTAATGAGCAACCTGAGCGTGCATCGCTTTTACCGCTTCGTAAGCACTTTGGTTTGTTTTGTAACTTACGCCCAGCACAGCTTTTACCAGCGCTTAGCGCAGCATCGCCATTACGTGCAGATATTAGCGAAAAAGGCTTTGATATTTTATGTGTACGCGAACTTACTGGCGGCATTTACTTTGGTGAAAAAGGCCGAAGCGGCGAAGGCGCTGAAGAAGCCGCATTTGATACACAAACTTACTCGCGTAAAGAAATTGAACGCATTGCCCGCTTTGCCTTTGAGGCAGCAAAATTACGTAGTAACCATGTAACGTCGGTTGATAAAGCAAACGTGCTTGCATCAAGCGTATTATGGCGTGAAGTCGTTACCGAAGTAAGCAAAGACTACCCAGAAGTCAGCCTAGATTACATATACGTAGATAACGCAGCTATGCAATTAGTTAAACAGCCTAGCCAGTTTGACGTACTACTTTGCGATAACTTATTTGGTGATATTTTGTCAGATGAGTGTGCAATGATCACAGGCTCAATGGGCTTATTACCATCGGCAAGCTTGAATCAATCGGGCTTTGGTTTGTATGAACCTGCTGGTGGCTCCGCTCCTGATATTGCAGGCAAAGGCGTTGCAAACCCGATTGCACAAATTTTAAGTGCTGCACTTATGCTACGTTACTCATTAGGGCAAGACGAAGCTGCGCGCACCATTGAAAAAGCCGTAGCCGAAGCCGTAGAAGCAGGCGTTGGCACGCCAGATATCTACCCACAAGGTGGATACAGCACAAGCGATGTGGCAGCTGCCATCGTTTCACGTATTTAATATATAAATCGCAGCACCGTTATGCTGCGACTTAACAAAGTAGGGAATTAGCAAGTGGCCCAAACGTTATACGACAAAATTTGGCAAGCACATACCGTTGCCAGCATAAACGAGCAAACTGATTTACTTTATATTGACCGTCATTTAGTACACGAGGTGACATCACCGCAGGCTTTTGCAGGCCTACGTGAAAAAAACCGTACGGTACGTTGCCCAGAAAAAACCTTTGCAACAATGGATCATAACGTATCGACTAAAAGCCGATCACTTGATGCCGCAAGCGAAGTCTCTAAAAACCAGTTAATGGCACTTGATGCTAACTGTAAAGAGTTTGGCATTGTACTTTACGATTTAAACTCAATTAACCAAGGCATAGTGCATGTAATGGGGCCTGAACAAGGTATTACCTTGCCTGGCACTACCATTGTATGTGGTGATAGCCATACCTCTACGCATGGCGCGTTTGGCGCATTAGCGCACGGTATTGGTACGTCTGAGGTTGAGCACGTATTAGCAACGCAAACGCTACAGCAAAAAAAGGCAAAATCGTTAAAAATTCAAATTAACGGTGTGCTTCGCCCAACTGTAACCTCTAAAGATTTAATTATGGCGGTTATTGGTAAGTTAGGTACAGCTGGCGGTACAGGTTATGTTGCTGAATTTTGTGGTGAAGGCATTGAAGCACTTTCAATGGAAGCCCGCATGACGTTATGTAACATGAGTATTGAAATGGGTGCAAAAGCAGGTTTAATAGCACCAGATCAAATTACGTATGATTACTTAAAAGGTCGCCCATTTGCACCTAAAGGCACTGACTTTGACGCCGCAGTTGAATACTGGGAAACCTTAAAATCAGATGAAGGCGCAGAGTTTGACTTGAGTGTTGAGCTTGAAGCTGACGACATTCAGCCGCAAATTACGTGGGGTACAAGCCCAGAGCAAGTAATTGGCGTTGATGAATGCATACCAGATCCTGACCAAGAACCAGATTTAATTAAAGCCGATGCTATACGCAGCGCACTTAGATACATGGACTTAAAAGCCGGCGATAAATTATCAAGCGCGAAAGTAGATACGGTCTTTATTGGTTCGTGTACTAATAGCCGTATTGAAGATTTACGTGCAGCGGCAAAAATTGTTGAAGGCAAGCAAGTAGTCGCAGGCATTGAAGCACTTATTGTACCGGGCTCTGGCCTTGTTAAAAAGCAAGCCGAAGACGAAGGCTTAGCCGATATTTTTAAAGCGGCAGGTTTTGAGTGGCGCGAGCCGGGCTGTTCAATGTGTTTAGCAATGAACGACGACCGCTTAGAAGCGGGCAAACGCTGTGCATCTACGTCTAACCGTAACTTTGAAGGCCGCCAAGGCCGTGGCGGGCGTACGCACTTAGTAAGCCCTGCAATGGCAGCCGCAGCTGCAATACATGGTCACTTTGTTGATATAAGAGGAGAAGCCTAATGAGCGTATTTTTTAGTGGCTTAATGGCCCCACTTGATAAAAACAATGTAGATACAGACCAAATTATTCCAAAGCAGTTTTTAACATCAACCAGCCGTGATGGTTTTGATGCAGCACTGTTTTACGATTGGCGTTACCTAGAAAACGGCGAACCAAATCCTGATTTTATTTTAAATCGCCCATGCTACCAAGGCGCGCAAATATTATTAACCCGCGACAACTTTGGTTGTGGCTCATCACGCGAGCATGCACCGTGGGCACTTAAGCAATATGGTTTTGAAGTAATTTTAGCGGAAAGCTTTGCTGATATTTTCTTTAATAACTGTGGCAACAACCAAATGCTAGCCATTGCGCTACCCGCTGATACGCTTGAGCAATTGTTTGTACTTAGTGAGCAACACGACGATATAAACATTCAAATCGATCTTGAAAACCAAACACTAACAAGCGATAAGTTTGCGCCAATTAGTTTTGATATTCGTAAAGACGTAAAAGAGCGTTTATTAAGTGGCTTAGATTTTATTGGTGTGACCGAAACGCTAAATCCACAAATTGATGCGTTTGAAAAACAACTTGCTGCTGAGCGCCCTTGGCAGTAACGAAAAGCAATTAATTACATATGAAAACAAAGCGCGGCTGAGTATATAAGCCGCGCTTTTTTTATGTTTAAGTTTTCTAATTATTAATGTCTAAAATCTGTCATTAGCGCAGGTATGCCTGGCAGCATACCAACAATAGCCATAACGGTAGTTAAAATAACAAACATAATTAGCGGAATAACCCAACGGCTCATTTTAGTTAAATTAGCACTGCGCTCTTTACAGCCAATTAAGCCTAAGTTATCAAGCAGCATAGTCAGTGACCAACCAAAAGCAGGGTTAACCAAGCTTGAGGCAAACACAACAATAGCGGCCGATTGCGTTGTTTTACCTTCGCGTGTCATTTCCATACCTGCTTCAAGCAGCGGAATAAACACACCTACAATAAGCGCAACACACAGCACGGGTTGCCAAATGGCTAAATCCATTGGGTAACCCCATAAACCTGCAATAATACAAAATACGGCTGTTAAAATGGCGCCCGCCGGAATAGGGCGTTTAGCAATAGCGGCAGGGACAATGTAAGTCCCCCACGATGAGGTAAAGTTAGCACCACCGGCCAGCGAGCCAAAGGTTTGTCTAACCGATGCGCTTAGCATGGTGTCGTCTATGTTCATTTGAACTTTTTCAGTGCGTTGCGGGTAACTAATTTTTTGAAATACTTGATGCCCTAAAAAATCCGGTGACCACATAGCCACAGCCAATACCGCAAACGGCAGCACAACCACAAAGCTTTCAAGCGTAGGTAAGCCAAGCATCCAGCCTGTGTTCTCGCCCCACCAATAAGCTGGGTTCATATTTGGTAAGCCCGGCGCAGTATTAAATTCAAACGGCGCACCGAGTGCAAATGCAACCACACCGCCAATAAGGCAGCTAAGCGGCACAGCTAACCAGCGCTTTTTAAAGTGCTCAAGTAACGCATACAATAGAATGGTCGCCAAAATAACAATAAATGCAATGTGCGCCATATCAATGGCCTCAGCCCATGCAAACAGCTTTTTAACCTGCGAAATTGTGCCAATAAAACCTAAATATATAAGTAAGCCCCCGCACACACCTTTACTGGTTAAGCGTGCCAGCAAGCTCCCTCCTTTGGTTATGGCTAAAATAAAGCCAAAGGCACCAATCAGTAAGCCAAACGCCATAGGATGGCCGCCAGCGGCAACCACAATAGGGATAAGAGGAATAAGTGGCCCATGAGTACCCGCTAAGTTAGCGGTAGGTAAGATAAAGCCTGAAAACAAAATAATAAAAATAGAAACAATCAGTAATTCATAGCGTACGTTTTCTAACACAAACGCATCGCTTAAACCTAGTGGCGCTGCAAAAGTAGCGGCAATAGCACCCACCATAACGACTTTACCAATGGTGCCCGCCATGGCAGGAATCGTGTCTTCAAATTCAAAGCGGTAGTCTCTAAATGGTAAATTAGGCCGCCAGCGCTTAGGCTGCATAATTTGCAGCTCGTGCTCTAGGTATTCGTCGCGGGTATTAAACTCTGAACTAGCTTTATGCTTATTTTGATAGCTGTTGGCATCATCTACGTGGGATGCGCTTGTTTTTTCTGGCTCGTTACCCTTTGGGGTTACTGACATAGTCCCTCCTGTTACTCGTTGCTTATTTATTAATACGGCTTTTGTTAAAGCAAATGAATAGTGAAGGAGCAGAGTAGATCAGCTTTTACTTAGGAATGTATAGGCAAAAGGTCGTGTATGGCGAAAAAGGTAGCCAATATACCAACAATCATTTATGTGTAGTTAAAAATAATTAATAAAACTCATTTATTAATCAAAGCATTATGTTCTTTCTGTGCAAGATGAAAGTGAATTTATTGCAGCTTTTTACACTATAAGCCATTAGTCTAATAACAAAGAAATTACTTATATTCAGCTGTTTTTAGCCACTTGTCGCAGCTATTTCCCATTATTAACTTAAACCGCTATGGTATTAAAAAACTATTATAAGAGTACTTTATGAAATTATTAACGGCAGCAACGTTATTACTTGCCTCATCAGCGGCTATCGCGCGTCCTGCGCCTTTGGTATCTATAGCAACACACGATGCGTTTTTTAATAATATAGCTGCGCATTGTGGTAAAGCGTTTGAGGGCAAAGTAAGCGTAGATAACGCAAAAGGCCCAAGCTCATTTGAGAATAAAAAACTAATTATGCATGTTCGTAAATGCACAGATAGCGAGCTACAAGTCCCATTTCATGTGGGAGATGATGCATCGCGTACATGGATCATTACTAAAACGGGCAGTGGTTTGAGCTTAAAGCACGATCATCGCCATGAAGATGGCAGCGACGATGTTTCAACTATGTATGGCGGTCATACTCTTGATGCGGGTTTTGCACAAATGCAGTCTTTCCCGGCCGATCAATACTCTAAAGAGTTATTTGTAGCACAAGGGATAGCACAGTCGGCAGGTAATACATGGCAAATGTATATTTATCCTGAGGTATTTACGTATCGGTTAATTCGCCAAGGGCGCGAGTTTAAGGTGGACTTTGATTTAACTAAACCAATTACTCCACCAGCAGCGCCGTGGGGCTACGAAAAATAAACTATTTTTCTTTTTTCTCGGGTGCGTCACATTGTAGTAAAACGTTTAATGGTGGTTGATAAGCGCGTGGTTTAGTAGGGAAACGTTCGTACTCTTGCACGCCTTCAAGCACTTTTAACATAAAGGTTCTGCCGCGGCATAGTCTGTCTGCGTGGCGCAATAAAAACATACTTTGATTAGCAAAGTGTTTGTAGTCGTCTGATTGTATTTCTATTTTATAGTTGTCTTCACCAATTTTGGTTTGGTAATAATGTACTTTGTTATCAAAGTCGTATGACTTTTCTTTTTCGCCCACTTCTGCAAAGGCGCTCCCTATACCAGAAAAGGCTAGCAATGCAGCGCCAACAACTAAATGCGGTGTGTATAAGCCTTTCATAAAAATGTATCCTTTAATTTGCGAACTTAATACCCATTAATAAAGCATTAAGTGCGATGTATTTAAGTTAAGTCTAACACCCAAAAAGAGAATATGTGATGTTCAAACAAATAAAACAACTGTTTGCCGCTTTTGACGAGCAACAGCCAAGCATAGAGCAGCATGATCTAAAAACAGCGGTTGCTGCGCTGCTTATTGAAGTAATGCGTGCTGATTCTAAGCTCGACCATAATGAACAACACACCCTGACTGTAACCTTAAAAAAATACTTTAATTTAACAGAATCTGAAGTTGATGAGCTCACCACGAATGCCGCTGGTAGCTTAGATGGGGCTATTGATTACTTTCAATTTTCTAAGCAGATTAACGATCACTGCAGTGCGGCGCAGCGCATTGAAATAATTGAGCTATTATGGCGATTGGCGTATGCCGATGGAGAGATAGACCCTCAAGAAGAGTATGTAATACGCAAAGTGGCTGGGCTTTTATATGTAGCGCACACCGATTTTATCGCTGCTAAATTAGCAGCGACACAATCGTAAAAATTAGCTTAATTTACTAGCAACAGAAACGAGCTGCTGCGTTAACACGCTAACTTTTTCTGCAGTGGTAGGGTCGCTAATTTTTCCATCTTCGTCAAATACAGTAAATGCTGATGGGATAGCGAGCTGATCGGCAAGTACTAACGAGCCAATCCCGCTTAAAATATCGCGTACATGGTTTAGGCCGCGCAAACCACCTAAACCACCCGGTGATGTAGCAAATAACGCCACTACTTTGTTGCGAAATGCGGGTACTGCGCCTTGCTCAGTACGTGACGCCCAATCAATTGCATTTTTAAGTGCAGCAGTAATTGAGCCGTTGTACTCTGGGCTTGCTAGTAAAATACCATCAGCATTACGCAGTTTATCTTTCAATAGTTGTGCATCGGTAGGTGTGCCTTGCGCTTCAATGTCTTCGCTAAATAATGGCAAATTTAACTCGGCGAGTGTAATTACTTCCACTTCAGCACCGGTTTGCAGAGCAAAACGAGCTGCTTCGTTAATGAGTTTTTGGTTAAAGCTATCTTTACGCAGGCTACCCGCGAGCGCGATAATTTTTGGTGCTGACATAATTTAGACCTTTTTATTGGTTGGGTATGACACTAATGTAGCAAATTTTTGCTTGTAGAAAACCCGAATAAACGCAACACTTATGTGCGTATATGCACATAAGTAGAAGGCGGGTAGCGTGGCAATAAAATTTGACGACTGGCAAGACGTAAAAGTTGCCTTTGAAGTGGCAAGGCTAGGTACTTTGACCGCCGCAGCAGAGGCATTAAGTGTGCACCATAGCACAGTGTTGAGACGCATAAATAACTTAGAGAAAAACTTAAATGTACGGTTATTTCATCGCCATGCGCGCGGATATAAAGTAACCGAAAGCGGGGCAAAATTATTTGAAACCGCACAAGCGATAGATAACTCACTCGAAGGTTTACATAATGCCATTGCCGCAGCCGATAGTGAGCTCAGAGGGAGCTTGTTACTGACTACCGTAAGTGGTTTTATGGATATGCTAAGCAACGTGTGTGAGCAGTTTCAAACATTGCATCCGCAAGTGCAGCTAGAAGTGATTTTAGAGCAAAAGCGCCTAAGGCTTGACCACGGACAAGCCCATATAGCAATACGTGTAGGCCCTAAACCTGATGAAGGCGACTATATAGCGCAGCACTTAGCTAAGCTATCGGCCGGCCTATATGCCCACAAACGTTATATTGCTAAACACGGCATGCCAAAAACCTTAGATGACTTAAAGCAGCATAATTTTATATCGGGTATTGCGGGGTTTAATGCGCGTGTACCGTACTTTAGCTGGGTTGATGAGTTTATTCCTCAGTCGCAAATTAAATTAAGAGTATCAGAAACCTCAGAAGCGGCGCGCGCGGTTATTAAAGGCTTAGGCATAGGGGGGTTGCATCAAAGCGCGATAGAAAATAACCCCGACGTAGTGCCTATATTGCACGACAAATTACATTGGGAGTTTGACTCTTGGTTGGTTACTCACCATTTAGTACACCGCACGGCCAAAGTGCAAGCCTTTGCTGCGTTATTAAAAACCTACTTTAGTAACATGCCACACGTTAAATAGTTTTTTTAACTTTAATGCCTAAGCGTTTGGCAAGCCTAACTAGGTTGGCTCTGTCGAGTTCAAGGGTTCGTGCAGTAGCTGCCCAATTATAATTATGCTGTTTTAATTGCTCGGTAATAACCGTAAATTGCAAAGATTCAACGGCCTGTTTTAAGGGCTGATTCCAGGCAGTGTGAATGGTTTTTTGCGTGTTAACTTGTACTGTATTACTTAGCTGTGGGGTTAAATCGCAGTGCTCGCTTGTAATTGTTATTATTGGGTTTTGCCACTGGCTTTGCTTAGCTTTTAATGCGCTGCGGCTAATAACATGCTCAAGCTCGCGTACATTACCAGGCCAACTGTATTGGTTGAGCAATACTTGCGCTTCAGTGCTTAGCTTTAATTGTTTAATACCTAATTTACGGGCAGTTTGTTCAATAAAATAACCAGCCAATAAAGTTATGTCGTGCTCGCGTTTATTAAGTGGCGGCACGGTAATAGGGTAAACACTTAGCCGGTGATATAAATCGGCTCTAAAGCGGCCTTGCGCTACCTCATGTTTTAAATCACGATTAGTGGCTGCTATTACCCTTACATCCACATATTTTGGCGTGTCTTCTCCTACTGTTTGTATTTCACCACTTTGCAACACCCGTAATAGTTTGCTTTGCATAGCCAATGGTAGCTCGCCAATTTCGTCTAAAAATAACGTGCCACCATCAGCTAACTGAAACTTACCTTGGCGGGCATTTTGTGCGCCAGTAAATGAGCCTTTGGCGTGGCCAAAAAACTCACTCTCTGCAAGGTTTTCGGGGAGTGAGGCACAATTTAAGTGAATCAGCGGTTGATCTTTTCGGGCAGAATTTAAGTGAATATTACGCGCTACTAGCTCTTTCCCTACGCCCGTTTCTCCTAACACCAATACACTAAAATTAGAGGCCGCTACGAGTTTTATTTCATTTTTAAGCGTTTGCATTACAGGGCTTTGGCCAATAATTTCGCCGCCATCGCGAGTAAGCGCATCACGCGTTAGCGCTTGTACAAGGGCGTTTGAATGCTGTGCATGGTGTTTGTAATGGGCAAGCTCCAGGGCTGTTTTAAAATGCGCACTGCACAGTGTTTGTAAGGTACTGAGTGTATCTGCGCTAATTCTGCTAAAGGCATTTGCGTTTAAGCTATCGAATGTAAGCACGCCTAGCAAAGTGCTTTTATCGTAAAGGGGTAAACCTAAGCAAGCATGCACAGGAATATCGCCCGTTTTGGCCAGCAGCAGGCCGTCGTATGGGTCGGGCAGGGGGCAGTCGTGTGCAAACTGTAATGCGTGGTTTGCACTACAAATGGCCGCTAATCGAGGGTGCTCTGCTATTTTAAAGCGCCTACCAAGGCTATCGGGCATCAGACCTTTGATGGCTAAGGGCTTAAGTTGCTCGCCCTGCACCACAAGTAATGCACTGGCATTACTAGGTATTGCACGTTCAACCGTTGCCAATAATTGATCAAAGCTGTGCTCGTGCAGCGTGCTTTGGGCAAGCTCTAAAGCCACTTGGGTAAGGTTGAATTGTTGGTTCATGTCAAAATGACCTATTCGTGTTTTTATGATTTAAATTAGAGTGTGTCATAAAGACTCAATTTGTAAAGTGTTTATATTTAACTTACTGAATATTAGTGTTTTATTTTATTGGCACACTATGTGTAATAGCTAAGTAACGTTAATGGTTGCTGAGGTAGTTATGAACACACTTACACTAAATAATGTAAACAACCAGGTTGAGTTAGGCGCATTTTTTAAATCGCTATTATTTACTGCTAATGCAGTATTAGGGCTTAGCGCTATTTGTATGGTTGTGAGCATTTTAATTAGTTACCCGTACGCAGAGCACTTTTCGATGCAGGTACAAATATCAGCGCATATTAGTACGATTGTAGTGGCAGCTATTTTAAAAGTTAGTTATGTGCTGCGTTGTGTTGCGCAACATGGTTTAGGGCAGGAAGTACGCTAATGCGCCCACTAAATTTAACAGAGCCAATGCCAGCGCACATAGCTATTCATCACGTAACAAAATGGCCGTTATGGATGCTTGCATTTAGACCCTACTTTTTAGCAGGCGGTTTGCTGGCACTTTTATCGATAGGGTATTGGTTACTTATTTTAACGGGCTATGCTAGTTGGCACTTAACCATGCCAGCCACACTTTGGCACGCGCACGAAATGCTATTTGGCTTTGCAGGAGTGGTAGCAGTCGGTTTTTTACTTACGGCGGCACAAAATTGGACGGGCGTTGAAAGTATAAGTGGCAAAGCACTTATGCTACTTACTTTTGTATGGATAAGTGCTCGTTTAGCATTTTTTATAAAGCTGGCTGATTTTGCTAATGCTAATTTATGGCTTGTTACTTTGCTACAGCTAGCATGGTGGCTTGGGGCAATTACGGCACTGGCTAATATGCTATTAACAGCACGCAGTAAAAATAATTACCCGTTTTTAGTTATTTTAAGCGTGTTGTGCGCCCTTAATACTCTTTATTTACTCCTTGTTTTAAATAACAACATGCAGCTTGCATTAGCTGTGGTTGACACTGCGGTACTGGTTGTCAGTTTACTGGTCGGCATTGTAGCAGGGCGGGTTATTCCTTTTTTCACAGCTAAAGGCTTAGCGCTTAGCGAGCAAGTACGCACTCCTAAAATTGATAAAGCACTGCTGTATTTATCAATATTGGCAATTACTTTATTTTTTATTAGTAAATTATTTTTAAGCTCAATTAGCCCTGCATTCATTGTTGCAATAGTGGCTGTGCTTCACTTAATTCGCGCAAAACTTTGGTGGCATACAAATGTGCTAAAAGTGCCTTTATTATGGTCTTTGCATTTTTCTTATTTTGCTTTAGGTGTTGGCTTAATGATGATTGCACTGAGCTTTTACACAAGCGTAATACCCTTCAAAGATGCGCTCCACCTTATCACTATTGGCACAATAGGGATGATGATTTTAGCCATGATGACCCGTGTATCGCTAGGCCATACAGGGCGTACGCTTAATACACCTAAATATATATCTGTTGCTTTTGCGCTTGTGCTGGTGGCAGCTATTACTCGCTCCATACTCCCCTTAATTATTGGGCCACACTTTGCTTGGCAGATCAGTGCCTTGCTGTGGTTAGTGGCTTTTTTGTTATTTTTAATTTACTGCACACCTATATTAACGCGCCGTCGTGTTGATGGGCGCCGTGGTTAGTTTACCTACAGGACTACATTATGTTATCTGATAAAACCATTGAGATTGTTAAAAGCACTGTTCCGTTATTAGCACAGGCCGGCACGGTTGTGACCGATCATTTTTATAAGCGACTATTTAGCCATAACCCAGAGCTTAAAAATATTTTTAATATGAGCAACCAAAACACCGGGCGCCAGCAATTTGCTTTGTTTAACGCCTTAGCGGCATACGCCCAAAATATTGATAACTTAGCGGTGTTAAAAGAGGCATTAGCGCGCATTAACCATAAGCACACCAGTTTAAATATTTTACCAGAGCACTACCCCATTGTTGGTGATCACTTAATTGGCACCTTAAAAGAGCTAATACCAGAGCAGTTTACGCCGGATGTAGAATACGCTTGGCGTGAAGCTTACGCACTGCTTGCTGATATTTGTATTACCGAAGAAGCGGCTTTATATGAGCACAGTAAAAATAAACACGGTGGTTGGACGGGCACGCGCCAATTTGAAATAACCAATAAACAGGTTGAATCAGCACTCGTAACAAGTTTTACACTAACGCCTATAGATGGCAAAGCGGTGATTACCCATAAACCAGGCCAGTATTTAGGGATTAAAGTTAAACCAGAGGGCGCTGAATATGAAGAAATTCGCCAGTATTCTATTTCACAAAAAGCCAATGGTAAAAACTACCGTATTAGCGTTAAAAAAGAGCTACAGCCAAAGCCTGGCATGGTGTCTAATTATTTACACTCACTAGCTCAAGGCGACGTAGTTGAACTGTACCCGCCTGCAGGAGATTTCTTTTTACGAAATAGTAAAAATCCAGCGGTACTTATTTCAGCAGGTGTTGGGCAAACCCCAATGCTTGCGATGCTCGAAACGCTATTAAGCGATAACCCTAAGCAAAATATTATGTATTTACATGCGTGCGAAAATACGCAGCAGCACTCGTTTGCACACTATTTAAATGAATTAAGTACGGCTTATAACAGCTTGCAAACTATTACGTGGTTTAATCAAAGTAGTGAAGGGGCTGGTTTTACAGGGTTAATGGACTTAACTGCCGTAAAAACACAGTTACCTCTTACAAATGGCGATTTTTACTTATGTGGCCCCGCTGGGTTTATGGCGTTTGTGAAAAGCCAGTTACTGGCACTAGGTGTTAAAAACGAGCATATTCATTACGAAGTGTTTGGTCCGCATCAAGACTTATAAACCAAGGGAAAAACGATAAAGGCACACAGCATAAATGCTGTGTGCCTTTTTAATAGTATTTTATTGTGCTTTACAACTTACGTTTTTAAGCTCAATAGACATATCTTTTTTAGGATAATAAAGCACGCACTGCTTGCCGATTATTTGTAAAACAAACTTTTCTGGCTTGATATTATGCGCGCCCATTATGGGCATACCATTTGAGTCTTTACTATTTCCATGGCTTAGTAATAGCTCGCTGCGTTTAGTAAAAACGGTGTCGGCCAGTGTAACTAGTGTGCCGCCCTTCGCTTTTATAATCGCTTGCTGGAGCGTGGCTATAACGCCTGGGTTTACCTCGGTTAGTAGTGCAGGCTTAGCAGTGGCATTACTCATACTGTTACAGCCTCCAATAAATAATAAGCTTAATATTGCCAGTAGTTTAGCCATTACTTATCCTTATTTAACGTAGGCCAGGTTAAATCCATATTGCCACGGTTAACGTTATTAGGTGCGTTCAAAGGTAATAGCTGCTTGCTATCGCCAGCAGCGCTTTGTACTTGTGTTTTAATACTTGCAGAGGCGGTGCTAACAGGGCACGTGCCGTTATTATCAATATGATAAAGCGCAGTAGAGAGTATCCCTTCGTTTGGATCGCCTAATTGATTATCAAAGTCGTCACTGACTACACAGCCTTTTACATCAGCATCAAACTGCGGTGTAGGCGTTGGCGTAAAGCCTGCTGCATATTCACCAAACCCTTTACTGTTAATACCGCTAAATTGAATGGTGTAATAGGTGGTGCCACAGTTATGTGTTGGGGTAAAGCCGTATGGTTTACCGCAGGTTGTGTCGCCAATGAGCACTACCTCGGCGTCAATGCCTTTTAAGCCATTAATAAAGGCTTCTGATGCCGAACACGTACCCGATGTACTAAGCACATACACCTTAGATAGGTTTAAATCGGGGAGGCTTTCGCCAGTGCTAAAAAAAGTTGAGTAATCAATTTCTTCATCTATGAACGGAAAAGGCGACTCTACCGGTTGTTTATCGTTTTGCTGAGTTTGGTAATAAATACGGTTTTGAATGTTGGCGCTGCCCGCCACCATGTAAGCCAGCTGCGAAGAAAGCGCTAATAAACCGCCTCCGTTATATCTAAAGTCGATAACAAGCTCTTCCACGTTATCGGTTTTAAATTTATTAACGGCAGCAATTAAGCCTTCTTGGGCAATACCTATATGGCTATTAAACTGCATGTACCCTACGCTAGTGCCATTTGCAGTGGTAATGGTTTTTACGTTTTGAACAGGCGTTTGCTCTATGTTGCCGGCAGTTACGTTAAAGGTTTTTTCACCGCCATCGTTACTGCGCACAACGATGGTGTGCGAGTCGCCATTAGTAGGGCTAAATAAGCCTTCGTTTAAGGTATCTACGCCTGCTTGTGTGCTGGTATTAATGCTTACGCCATCAACTTCAAGTACGGTATCGCCACGTTGAAAACCAATTTGGCTTGCTGGTGAGTCGTCTTCTAGGTAGGCAACACGTAAAATTCTATCAGCTGGGTCGCCAATAAATGCCCAATTTATACCATAGCCTGAGGTTACCCCTGATTGCGCTTCTTGAAAGTAGTCCTCAGAAGGCTCTGAAAAATGAAAATTATCTTTTTTATCACCAGAGTCGGTTAGTTCTTCGGTTTTTAGTTGGGCAAAATAATCGGCCACTGTAGCAAAGTTTTCAGGGTCGTTATCAGCTATTTCATCATACCAAAGGTAGGTTTCGTCGCTCCACGAGCGAAGCCAAAGCTTTTCGTAAAGGGCCGAACCCGCTTGGTCTGGGTAAGGCGCATTATTATTAAACGGATCGTTACCTGTGCGTGGGTTTTCGCAAAAGTTTTTTAACTCCTCCGATGGCTCAAATACACCTGCCGTCCATGTTGGGGCTGTACTTGCAGGAGGTGTGACGACTGGGTCGGGCGTTTCATTCATGCTGCTACCACCGCCACAGCCAACAAGCGTTAGGCCTGAAAGTGCAGCAATAATAGCGAGTGTTGCTTTATTATTTTTAAACATACAAAACTACTTTTTGTAAATAAGTTGTTTAAAATACTACAACACCCGCTCATTTATTCAACGTATTAGCCCCTAAATTATGTAAATGAGTGTATACACTTAGGTGTGCTACAGCTTACTTGCGCTGCTTTTATCTGCAAATGCTTGTTTTTGCCAGGCATCAAATAGTTTTTGTTGTTTAGCTGATATTTTTAAGCCGTATGTTTTTTGCATATAGGCGTAGGTGTCGGCAATGCGCTTACGGGCATAAAAAGGAGGCTCTACAACGCGTTGTTTAAAATTAACCTTTACTTGGCAGCGGCCATATTGGGTAGCGTTTTCGCTAAGCATACCAAAGCGATAGTTAGAGCGATCTGCGTTAATTTCGCCAATAGCAGGGGCTAAATTGTTTATATCGGCTTCCATTTTTCTAAATTTAGCACTGACCTTGCGACAGTTTTTACGACCACCGTTTTGCCAGCATTGTAGCTGGTGACCAAATTCCCACGCCGACACTATATGCTCCCACTCTATACGCAGTGCACGTACATTAACCTTGCCAGAGGAAGTTAACGTATTACGCGGAATATAACCACAGTTGCTAGGGTCGGGGATTAGCTTTTTACCTTGTTTTTTAATGTCGCAGCCGCAGTAAAGGCTTTTGGCGTTTTCGGGTAGGGTTTTAATTAAGTGCCTTTTAGCCGTTGAAAAGCGGGTAAATTCTTCACTCGATGCAGAAAAACAAATACAACAAGCCACAAAGGCCAAAATAAATTTAAGCATATCCATCACATACGTGAACTACAGGAGGCGCTAGTCTAAAGTTTTGCTGCTAAAAGATAAAGCCTGAACAAATTTTAATCCGCAATGCTTAGTACACTCTATACTGATATAAAAAATAGCGAGGAGATGACTATGCTAGGTGCTTTTTCAATAAGTTTAACGGTTAAAGATATTAGAGCCTCAAAAGCGTTTTACGAAAAGCTGGGCTTTAGCGAGTTTGCAGGTGAGATAGAGCAAAATTGGCTAGTGATGAAAAACGGTGAACATTTAATTGGTTTGTTCTCGGGTATGTTTGATAAAAACATGCTGACCTTCAATCCTGGCTGGGATCAAAACGCACAAACCGTTACAGAGTTTAAGGATGTTGATACGCTTAGCGAATATTTTCAAAACGCTCATATCCAGGTTGAACCTGTGGGTGATAAAAGCTTTATTATTACAGACCCAGACGGCAACCCTATTTTGATTGACCAACACGTGTAAGTTTTTTTAGCCTAACGTTTTGTATTAATAAAATAATACCGCATAAACAAAATAGTACGCTGGTGGCTGCAAAACTGATGAGGAGCGGGTTGTTAAAATCTTCTCGCTCGTCGTAATCCATTATGTGTAGCATCCAAAAAAAGTCGAATATGCGCCATAGTGTGCTGCGAACGCTGATAACTTTGCCGTTAATTGCATTTAAATACAGCGTAGTATTAAAGGTGTCGTTAAATTGTACTTGCCACACATTTTTTTTGTATCCCACCTCTCGAGTGCCTTGTTTTAAAAGTGTAGTGCTAATTGGCTTAGCGTCGATGAGTAAATGCGCTTGTGCATTAGCGGTAATTTGTATTTTAGTGGGTGGCTGAAAAGGGCGGCCCGTTAAACCATTAAAGCTTTGCTGCTCGTCAGTATTAATAACAGTAATAAGCGGGGTCGTTAAAAAGTGCTCAAACACTATTTGCGTGGGGTTAGGCACTTGCGCAGTAATATTATCGAGTGATGTGGGGTAGTCTGCTTGAGTAAATGGGTTTGTAAGTGTGCGCTTAGCAAGGTGCTTACCGTGTACGTATTCAAGTGGTATCGCGCTCATTACTAAGCCGCCTAAAAGCCAAGCTAAAATTTGTAAGGCAAGTAAATAGCCTAGCCACTTATGTAGTTTTCGAGCGCGTTTAAATAGTTGTTTTCTCATTTTGTGCTTCTTATTATTTTTAGCGTTAGTGTATTACAGCAGCCCATGCTTTTACTGCGGCATTTTGTCGCAGTTATTCATAAGCTTACTCTAACTTTATAAAAATAATAAAAAGGAGCGGTAAAAAATCAGTGAGGCTGTGTTTAATGCTCACGTAAGGCATTTATTAGCCCTTGTTTACTCATTTTAGAGCGGCCACTAATGCCGAGCTCTTTAGCTTTATTGTACAGCTGCTTTTTAGTGCGCTGCTCATACTTTGAGGCTTTGCCGCCTTTGACAGCGGTTTTATGAGTATTGCTATTAGCAATGCGCGCGGCTTTTTGTTTGCTCATTCCTTCATCTCGAAGCGCATCGTACTGATCGTCGTTTTTAATTTGCGGGCCATGATCTACCATAATTTCTCTCCTGAAGCGTTTAATTACACAGTGTGTGTATAACTTTATACATAAACGGTAAAATTAAGCGTAACTAGCCTAACCCGTTTTATAAGGCAAATTAGGTGCCAATGGCGTTTAAACAGGTATTTTCTATTAATAAAGCCATGTTTAGCGCTTAGTTGATTTGGTATAAAAGTAAAACTGCGTTAAAGTTTGCGATGAAACTATAAGAGGGTAAAAAGCAGACAATGTCGGAAATTCAATTTTTAAATGTAGATCTAGAGCTTGAGTCTAAACAAGATATTAGCGCCCTAGTGGCAGACTTAAAGAAAAACGCGATGGTTTTGCATTATGACAAAGACGAATATCGTCAATTGGCGCGTATTGAAGCCTCAGGTGATATAACCACGCCAGACAAAGCAATCAACCACTTATGTGAATTAATAGAGTCGTGTTCACGTAATGCGCTTAAGCAGTGGCTAAGCTGTTCGCGCAGAACGTTTGATATAGGCTTTGAGTCGGGCACGTCACCTAAGTGTTTTAACCAAGCTCTACATGCAGATACACTGCTACGTATATCTGCCATTGGCGCTGGGATGGAAATAACGATTTACCCTATCGAAAAGTAGCCATAGTTAATTATTTGCGCTCGACAACCGCTGCGGTCATTTTTGATACGCAGCAAAGCTCGCCGCGGCTATTGGTTATTTTTATTTCCCATACAGAACTGCGCTTACCAATATGAAATGCACGAGTAACGGCGGTTAAAGTGCCATTTCGAGAGGCCTTTAAGTGGCTGGCGCTAATTTCCTGTCCAACACAATAAAATTTTGTAAAGTCCACGACAAAGTTAGCGGCGTAGCTTGCTACGGTTTCGGCAAGTACCACATTTGCGCCACCATGTACCATACCAATAGGATTATGATGCTCAGGAATTGCGGGCATGGTAGCCACCAGGTAATCATCTCCTATTTCGGTTATTTCTATGCCCATGGTTTTCATTAGCGTGCCTTGGCCGTTTATTCCCTCATCTAACTGTTTGCAAAGCTCTAATGTAATGGGTTGATGCCAAATACTCATAATTACTCCTTTATATTGAAAGTAAATTTATAGCATTTTAAATACTGAACGTCTGTAATTACCTAAAATTTATCCAGACGCGGTCTATTTAGCTATTTTAAAGCACAATTTAAATTTGCGATTTTTATTTAACTGTATATACTCACAGTTAAATGTACTGTATGGAAAACCAGTTGTATGCGACCATTAACTAAACGCCAAGCTCAAATACTCGAACTAATAAAAGTTTTTATTAAAGACACTGGTATGCCTCCTACACGTGCCGAAATTGCGCAAACACTCGGTTTTAAAAGTGCCAATGCCGCAGAAGAGCACTTAAAAGCGCTTGCCAAAAAAGGTGTTATTAAAATGAAACCAGGTGCAAGCCGTGGTATTCAATTGGTTGAAGAAGAAGAGCCTGAGCAACTAGGGCTACCATTAATAGGTAGAGTTGCAGCGGGTTCGCCTATTTTGGCGCAAGAACATGTTGAGAGTCACTGTAAAATAGACCCACTCATGTTTAAACCAGCCGCCGACTTTTTATTGCGTGTTAACGGCATGAGTATGAAAGATATAGGTATTATGGATGGCGACTTACTTGCTGTACACCGTACTCAAACAGCAGAGAACGGCCAAGTTGTGGTTGCACGAGTAGATGAAGACGTGACCGTAAAACGCCTAGAAAAAGCAGGCCGAAAAGTATTATTACACGCCGAAAACGAAGAGTTTACGCCTATAGAGGTAGACCTTGAAAACGAATCTTTTAATATTGAAGGGTTAGCCGTTGGCGTAATAAGAAATGCCGACTGGATGTAATTTTTAACTATTTTTAAGTAATATCTATAAATGCGCACTTTTTAGTGTGCATTTTTGTTTTAAAAACAGACCTTCCCCCACCTCAAAGCGCCCTAAAATTATTTAGGCTGTAAACTTTTTTTCACTCATACTTTTATCTTCCTAAGCGTGTTACATCCCTTAATTTTGCTCGTATCTTGGCTGTTAAATAACAATTTAATACGCCGTCATTTAGTCAATTTTAAAATATCACTTGATTGTTTTTTATACTAAAACTTGCTTGTTGTACGTTTTTTAGCTAATCATTAATGTGCTGGACTAACAATAACTCACAGCTTTTTAGTTATGAGAACACACAATATACACAAACCTTTTGTTGTCCTAGCGATACCGATCAAAGATAAGATTGGTTAAAAATAAAAATAACGAATTGGCGTTTAAGCCGTATGCCTCTTCGCTTTGCATTCGCAATAGCATCAAAGGAGCCGTCACATGGGTAAACTGACCTCTACCTTGTGGCTTGTGTTGATTATGTTCCCGCAGCAAGTGCTGGCTAATAGCCAATACAATATGCGCAAGGGCGTAACCGATATAAGTAATAATGTATATCAGCTACACATGACCATATTTTTAATATGTTGTGTGATTGGGGTGATAGTGTTCGCAATAATGTTTTGGGCACTGATTCATCACCGTAAATCTAAAGGGGCAGTTCCTGCCCAATTTCATGAAAGTACCAAAGTAGAAATTCTTTGGACTGCCATTCCGTTTGTTATTTTAATTGCCATGGCAATCCCTGCCACTAAAACCCTCATTGCAATGGAAGATGCCAGTAAGGCCGACTTAACCATTAAAATTACAGGGTCACAGTGGAAGTGGCATTATGAATATATGGGCGAAGACGTAGAGTTTTACTCTATTTTATCTACCCCTCAAGACGAAATAGCCAACCTTGCTAATAAAAACCCTAATTACTTACTTGAGGTTGATAAACCTTTAGTACTGCCAATTAATCAAAAGGTGCGTTTTTTAATGACCTCTGATGATGTTATTCACTCTTGGTGGGTACCCGATTTTGCCGTTAAAAAAGATGCCAATCCGGGGTTTATCAACGAAACGTGGACCAACATTAACGAAGAAGGTATTTACCGAGGACAGTGTGCAGAGCTGTGCGGTAAAGATCATGGCTTTATGCCCGTGGTGGTTGAAGCTAAATCGCAAGAGGACTTTAACGCATGGCTTGCAGATGCTAAGCAAGCTAAGCAAAAAGCCGCACTTGCTGATGCAGCATTGCTTGATACAACAATTCCTAAAGAAGAGCTAATGACACTAGGTGAGCAAGTGTATATGGCAAGTTGCGCTGCGTGTCATCAACCTACTGGTATGGGGTTACCGGGCGTATTTCCTGCGTTAAAAGGCAGCCCCATTGTTTTGGGTGATATAAAAGATCACATTGATGTAGTGATTCATGGCCGCCCAGGAACTGCAATGCAGGCATTTGCAAAGCAGCTCTCAATTAAACAACTTGCAGCGGTAATTACCTATAAACGTAATGCGTGGGGTAATGAAACGGGTGATGTCATCCAACCTAGTGAAATTCAGGCAGCACTTGATGCGGAGGCGAACTAATGAGTAGCATAGTAGAACAACCTAACGCCAATGACGCTCACCACGGCCACCACCCAGCCAAAGGTTTTAAACGTTGGTTATACACAACAAACCATAAAGATATTGGCAGCATGTACTTAATTTTTTCGCTGACTATGTTTTTAATTGGCGGTGCAATGGCCATGGTTATTCGGGCTGAGTTATTTCAGCCAGGATTACAATTGGTAGACCCACACTTTTTTAACCAAATGACTACAGTACACGGTTTAATTATGGTGTTTGGTGCTGTAATGCCAGCCTTTACGGGACTTGCTAACTGGATGGTACCGCTCATGATTGGCGCGCCAGATATGGCACTGCCCAGAATGAACAACTGGAGCTTTTGGATTTTACCCTTCGCTTTTTTAATTTTATTGGCATCGTTATTAATGCCTGGAGGCGGCCCCGCATTTGGCTGGACGTTCTATGCGCCGCTTTCAACAACGTACAGTAACGACAACACCGCAATGTTTGTGTTTGCAGTGCACATTATGGGGATTAGCTCAATTATGGGCGCAATAAATGTAATTGTGACCATTGTTAATTTACGTGCCCCAGGCATGACATGGATGAAGCTACCATTATTTGTATGGACATGGCTAATAACCGCATTTTTATTAATTGCTGTTATGCCCGTACTGGCCGGAGCGGTCACTATGGTGCTCACCGATAAATACTTTGGAACCAGCTTTTTTGATGCGGCAGGCGGCGGCGATCCGGTGATGTTTCAACACATATTTTGGTTTTTTGGCCATCCCGAAGTTTACATCATGATTTTACCCGCCTTTGGTATTATTTCGACCATAGTGCCTACATTCTCACGTAAAAAACTATTTGGTTATGCCTCAATGGTTTACGCAACCTCCTCTATTGCATTACTGAGCTTTATAGTGTGGGCGCATCATATGTTTACGACCGGTATGCCCGTTGCTGGCGAGCTATTTTTTATGTACGCGACCATGTTGATATCGGTGCCTACAGGGGTAAAAGTATTTAACTGGGTAGCCACTATGTGGCGAGGGTCAATAAGTTTTGAAGTGCCCATGCTATTTAGTATTGCCTTTATTGTGCTGTTTACTTTAGGGGGCTTTTCGGGGCTGATGTTGGCTATAACCCCTGCTGATTTTCAGTATCACGATACTTACTTTGTGGTGGCGCACTTTCATTACGTGTTAGTTACGGGGGCAATATTTTCGATTATGGCGGGGGCTTATTATTGGCTGCCTAAGTGGACGGGCAACATGTACAACATTGCCTTGGCTAAGTGGCACTTTTGGTTGTCGCTGGTAAGCGTAAATGTATTGTTTTTCCCTATGCATTTTGTCGGGCTGGCAGGCATGCCGCGCCGTATTCCCGATTACGCCCTGCAGTTTGCTGATTTTAACGCAATCATAAGCATAGGTGGGTTTGCCTTTGGTTTATCGCAGTTACTCTTTGTGGCGGTGGTAATTAAATGTGCCCGAGGGGGCGATAAAGTCCCTGCAAAAGTGTGGGATGGTGCTGAAGGTTTAGAGTGGGAAGTGGACTCTCCTGCGCCGTATCATACTTTTTCTACGCCGCCGGAAATTAAATAATGACACATGCACCGCTATTAAAGCGCCTAATTCTTATTTGTATAGGTATGTTTGCTTTTGCATTTGCCTTAGTGCCCTTATATGACGTGTTTTGCGACATAACTGGGCTTAATGGCAAGCCGTCGCTTGAACAAGCTAAGCAAAGTACACAGGTTGCACAAAATCGAGAAATAGGTGTGAGCTTTACAACCCATGCGCAAAGTGGTGCGCCGTTTATTGTTAAATCTAAAGAATACAGTGTTGATGTGAAACCAGGTGCCATGCGTGAGGTGATGTTTAGCGCAAAAAACACCAGTGATATTGATAAAGTAATGCAAGCGGTGCCTTCTGTATCGCCCGGAAAGGCAGCCAAGTACTTACATAAAATAGCGTGCTTTTGCTTTGATCAACAACCCCTAAAAGCGGGTGAAGAGCTTGAGTTTAAGCTGCTTTTTTATGTTGATACCGCACTGCCGAGCGATGTAGAAGAGCTAACTTTATCGTACACCGTATTTGATATTAGTGAGCAGCTAGTAGCAAGTAATAACTAGCCTGCATGTCTAGTGTAAAACTAGGAGCAAGTAACATGAATCAAGATTATGAAAACTACTACGTACCCGAGCAAAGTCCTTGGCCCATAGTGGGCGCGGTGGCGTTATTTTTTATTGCAGTGGGTGCGGCTTTAACAGTCATGAACTTAGAAAGTGAAGGGGGCAGCGGTGTGTACCTGCTATATGCAGGCATTGCAGTGCTGCTGTATATGATTTTTAGCTGGTTTAAAAATGTAATTAGCGAGTCTGATCAGGGCTTATATTCAGCGCAAATGGACCGCTCATTTCGACAAGGAATGAGCTGGTTTATATTCTCTGAAGTTATGTTTTTTATGGCCTTTTTTGGCGCATTATTTTACGCCCGCATATTGTCGGTGCCTTGGCTTGGCGGCGCTGGGAATAATGCGATGACCAACGAGGTGCTTTGGCCTACCTTTGAGGCCGTATGGCCACTACTAACCACACCAGCAGGTGAAACCACGCAAGCTATGGGGTGGCAAGGCTTACCCCTTATTAATACGCTTATTTTATTAGCGTCTTCGGTTACTTTGCATTTTGCTCACGTAGCCATTGAAAACAATAAACGTAAACCGCTAAAAGTGATGCTAGGGGCAACCATTTTATTGGGTGTGTGCTTTTTAGCATTGCAGGTAGAAGAATATATTTATGCCTACAACGACTTAAACTTAACTCTAGATGCAGGCATTTACGGGAATACATTCTTTTTGCTGACAGGTTTTCATGGCATGCATGTGACCCTTGGCGCCATTATTTTGTTTGTTGTATTTGTGCGTATTTTAAAAGGCCACTTTACGAAAGATAAACATTTTGCGTTTCAAGCAGCGGCTTGGTACTGGCATTTTGTTGATGTGGTGTGGCTGTGTTTATTTGTTTTTGTGTATGTGTTGTAACGGCTAATGGTGAGTGATTAGCCTTTATAAAACCAAGTTTTACAGCGGCTATCACCATCACCAAAACCACCACAGAAAACAGCACGCGAGGGCCTAAAAAATGCGACATAGGCCGACCGCCAGATTTATCGGTCACCATAATAAATAGCGCTCTAAACAAGTTGAAAAGTATAAATAGTAACAGCAGCACAATAATAATTTTAATAATCACTGGGTTGACCCTTTATGCAGTTAATTTTAAGGCGTAAACAAAAGCTTAGCTCATTTATCGCACTTTGCGTTGTGGTAGCTGTGGTGCTGGTATGTGTACGTTTAGGGTATTGGCAATTAGCAAGGGCTGAGCAAAAGCAGCAACAGTTAACAGCTATAGCTAACATGCAAACCCAAGGCGTAATGAGCTGGCAGCAATTACAGGCAATGCCTTCAAAGTGGAATAAAACAGGTGTAGTGGTTGAGCTTGCCGGAAAAATAATAAATCAGCAATACTGGCTTTTAGATAACCAAGTTTACCAAGGGCAAGTCGGTTACGATTTATTGGTGTTATTTAAGCCAAGCCAAGCAAGTGACGCTTTACTCGTTAATTTAGGGTGGGTAAAAGCGCCTATTTCACGCAGCGAACTACCTAACATCCAACTTCCTAAACGTAATATTACGTTTAAAGCGCAGATAAAAGAGCGAAATTTAACGAGCTTTAACTTACAAACCAATTCGACAAAACAAGACCTTCAAAAACGAATTCAATCAATAGATTTACAAAAGCTAAGTGAGCAGAGTAATCAATCGTTATTTAATTTTATGGCTTATCGTCAAGGTGCTGGAGATGCGCTAGCTATACCGCATTATAAAGCGGTGGTGATGAGTCCGCAAAAGCACCAAGCGTATGCAGTGCAATGGTTTTTAATAGCCTTAGCCTGTGTAGTGGTGGCCATTTTTGCCAGTAAAAAGAGGACTAACAATGAAAAATAACCCCTTAGTTTTGTTTGTTGTATGTTGCGCTGTACCGCTAGTACTTGCATACGGTGCGCTAAAACTAGACTGGTTGCCGATCGCCATTACCAATAATGGCGAGTTTTTACAGCACGAAGTAAAGCTTGAAAACTGGCAGCAACATAACCCTAAGCAATGGACAATTGCGCTTAATTACTCCAATAAATGTAACGCTTCGTGCAATGAGCAGCTCAATGCGCTTGATAACTTATATATCGCCTTAGGAAAAAATCAGGGCAAGGTTGATATGGCTGTAATGGGGGCGCCTAAAGTTAAAAATATTCCTTGGAAAACCTTTAACGCGCAACAAAATTTGCAGCCCGCTAGCCTATATTTAATCGATCACATGGGGTTAGTGGTGCTTGAGTATCCGTTTAAAGAGCAGCCACAAGAAAACCGTTTAGTGCAAAAAGGTTTATTAAAAGATTTAAAAAAACTGCTTAATTATTCTCGTTCAAGCTAATTAATAGCGCATTGTTAATGGGAGATTCCTATGTATAAAAATTATAAAAACTGGGTACTTGCAACGGGGTTACTTGCGCTGTTAGTAGTAGGGCTAGGTGCTTATACACGTTTAAGTGACGCAGGTCTTGGTTGCCCTGATTGGCCCGGTTGCTATGGCTTTTTAACTGTACCAAAGCATGAAGCCGATATCGCACTGGCTACCCAAAGTTACCCAGATATGATGTTTGAAACCGCCAAAGCGTGGAAAGAAATGATCCACCGTTACTTTGCAGGCGCGCTGGGGCTGCTTATTTTAGCGCTATTCGTATTGGCTTTTGTAAAGCGCCATTACTCAAACACGCCGGTTAAATTACCGCTAGCCTTATTATTGTTAGTTATATTTCAGGCTGCGCTGGGTATGTGGACCGTTACTATGAACTTACAACCGCTTATTGTAATGGGGCATTTGCTGGGGGGATTTAGTATTTTATCGCTAATCACTCTTTTATACCTGCGTTTAACTACTAAACCCATAGAGGGCGGAGATAGTAGCGCTAAAGGCTATTTTTCATTGAGCTTAGTTGCATTGGCTGTGTTGGTTATTCAAATTGCATTAGGAGGATGGCTTGCAGCAAATTATGCAGCGCCACACTGTAATGGCTTACCGCTGTGTAGTTATGCGCAGCCATTTTCACTCAGTAGTGTGTTTCAGCTGCCGCTTGAGCACAGTAATTATGAGTACGGAGTGCTATCGCAACAGGCGCGTATGTCTATTCATCTACTACACAGAATTTGGGCGCTAGTTACATGTGTTGTGTTGGCGCTAATTATGTGGCGTATATACAGTCAGGCGCAATCTGCAAAAATAAAACACTGTACTATCAGCGTGCTTGTTGCGCTACTTTGCCAAATTAGTTTGGGGCTTGCAGTGGTGCATTGGCACTTTCCGCTTGGAGTGGCGCTGGCACACAATTTAATGGCAGCTATCTTGTTATTGACTATGGTTAGGTTGTGTTACTACCTAAAAGCACGCACTTAAAGGGGAATAATTATGGCACTCACACTCGACAAAAAAGAACTACAGGTTATTAGCGCACACCTTTTTATTCAACGTGCTTATAATTTACTGCAAGATTACTTAGCTATTAGCAAGTTTAAAGTAGTGGCTATGTTGGTACTTACTGCTTGGGTTGGCTTGGCACTGGCGCCTGATGTAGGGCGAGGCATTGCAGTACAATTTATTAGTTTATTAGGCATTGGTTTGCTCTCTGGCGCTGCGGCGGTAATAAATCATGTTGTTGATAGCGAAATAGATACAAAAATGGCGCGTACACGCCACCGCCCTGTAGCTAAAGGCCGGCTGAGTAAAACCCATGCGTTAAGCTTTGCAGGCGTGATAGGGGTTGCTGGTTTTATAATGCTAATGCTTTGGGCAAACACCCTAACAGCCGTACTTACTTTGTTTGCATTAGTTGGGTATGCTTTTATTTATACCTCTTTTTTAAAGCGTGCCACACCGCAAAACATTGTAATTGGTGGCTTAGCTGGCGCAATGCCGCCTTTATTGGGTTGGGTTTCTGAAACCAATCAAATGGCAGCCGCGCCATGGTTACTCGTAATGATTATATTTACGTGGACCCCACCGCATTTTTGGGCACTGGCAATAGCACGCAAAAGCGATTACGAACGCGCTAAAATTCCTATGTTGCCAGTGACTCACGGTATCGACTTTTGTAAAACCTGTGTTGTGGCTTACACCATATTACTGGCACTTGTATGTGTATTACCTTATTTAATTGGTATGTCGGGCGGTATTTATTTAGTAGGCGCATGTGTGCTCAATGCACTCTTTTTGTATAAAGCGGTTAAGCTTAAATTAGCCCCTAACGATGACACCGCAATGGACTTATTTCGCTTTTCAATTGTGCATTTAATGGTACTCTTCGTGATCTTATTTATAGATAAATGGCTCCCTTTATGAAGCAGTTACGGATTAGCTTAGTTGTAATTTTTTCGTTTTTATTAGTCGCTTGCTCAGAGCAAAATAGTGCACCCGATGTGCAAGCCTTAGTGTATGAGCAAGCAAAGCCTCTTTCTGATTTTACACTTAATGACCAAAACGGTGAGTTAGTCACCAAAGCGCAATTTTTGGGGCAGTGGAACTTAGTGTTTTTAGGCTATACCAGTTGTCCAGATATTTGCCCATTAACGCTTGCTAAACTAAACAGCGTGTATAAAAAGTTACATAACGAATACCCACTGCAAATTTGGTTTATGTCGGTAGACCCTCAACGCGATACGCCGGTAAAGCGCAAAGCGTATATTGATTATTTTAACCCTGACTTTTTAGCTGTTTCGGGTGAGCACAAAAACCTATTCCCGGTGGTTAGAGAGCTTGGCCTAATTTATGCCATTAGTGACTCGCAAGAATCAGAATATGCGGTCGATCATAGTGCTTCTGTGGCTTTAGTTGATGAAAATGGAGCGGTAAGAGCCATATTTAAGCCTGAGTTCCAACAAGGAAATGTGCCCCTTATTAATACCACTCAACTCATTAGCGAATTTAAACAAATAGCGGATTACTATAAAAACTAGTTTTAAACTTTTCACGCATTTTAAAAGGAGCTTAGGCTCCTTTTTTGCTTTTTAGCGCCACTTTTAAAAGTTTTATTAATTTTTTTGAGCCTTTTATGGCAATTTTAATAACTAAGGCTAAGCTTTTGTTATGAATTGAATTGACAGGGAAAGTCCTGAAAAAATGCTAAAACTTCCAAGCGAACTTGCGATTATGCAAGTAGAGACTCTTCACCAAGATTTATTACAAGAACTCAATAGTAACAACGATATTTGTTTAGATGTCAGTGAGGTTGTTTCAGCCGATACCGCGTCAATTCAACTTTTGTGTGCCTTACAAAAACACCTACTTACCATACACCATAAAATTGTATGGGTAGGCAGCAGTGATGCACTTCAAAACGCCATTAATCAACTTGGCTTAAGTCAATATTTAACACTTGAAAGTAAAGGTTAGAGGTTTATATGAAGAAAATTTTAGCGGTTGATGATTCTGCGTCAATGCGTCAAATGGTGAGCTTTACGCTTAAAACCGCAGGTTTTGATGTTACCGAAGCAAAAGATGGCAGCGAAGCCCTCGCGATTGCCAAGCAGCAAAGTTTTGATGCGGTAATTTCAGATGTAAATATGCCCATTATGGATGGCATTACGCTTATCAGAGAGCTCAGAGGCCTTCCTGATTACAAATTTACGCCGCTACTTATGCTAACCACAGAGTCAGGATTAGATAAAAAAGTAGAAGGTAAAGCAGCTGGCGCAACAGGCTGGATTGTAAAGCCTTTCAACCCGGATCAGTTACTAGCGGTACTTAAAAAAGTAATTCGTTAACTGAGGAGTGCGGCGTGAGTATAGATTTAAGTCAATTTTTTGAAGTGTTCTTTGAAGAAAGTTTTGAAGGCCTAGATACAATGGAGGCCGAGCTATTAAATTTAGAGCCCGGCGAAGAAGACTTAGAAACAATAAATACTATTTTTAGAGCTGCGCACTCAATTAAAGGGGGCAGTGGCACCTTTGGCTTTAACTCTGTTGCTGAGTTTACCCATGTGCTAGAAACCCTACTGGATCAAATACGCCAAGGTGAGCGCGAACTCACCACCGAGCACGTTAATTTATTGCTTAAAGCTGTTGATTGCTTGCGTGGGTTACTCGGTGAGCTGCAAGCAGAGCAAGAGCCTGATTTATCACACGCTACAACCTTAAAAAAACAGTTTGAAATTGTACTCGAAATGCAAGCCGATTCAGCCCCAAGCGAGGCAAGCGAAGTAACGGCTGCTGCTGAGGTAAATACCTTTCAAATTGATTTTAAACCGCATCATCACCTTTTTAAAACAGGCAACGAGCCTTTATTTATGATCAGCGAATTAGCTGAACTCGGCGAGCTTGAAACACAGGCCTTTTTAGACGACATCCCAGATATTAAAGACTTAAGCAGTGACGAGTGCTACTTACACTGGCGCTTTTTTTTAAATACCAGCGAAAAAGAAGCCGCCATTAAAGAGGTATTTGAATGGGTAGAAGATGATGCCGATATAAAAATAGAGCTCTGTGGCGGGTTATTTGATGAAGACACTTATCACGCCGCAAACGCTGATGAAAAGAGCAACGACAGCACAGCTCAAACACCGCCTATTAGCGATGCTAAAAAAGCACCCGACAAACCTAAAAGCAAACCCACAGCCGATAAAAAGCCAACATCAGCACCAGAGTCTACCTCCATAAGAGTAGGAATAGACAAAGTAGACTCGTTAATAAATATGGTTGGTGAGCTGGTAATAACACAAGCCATGTTAAATCAGTTGAGCGAGCAAGAAATTAGCGAATCAACCATTACGTCATTACAAGAAGGTTTGGCACAACTGGCGCACAATACCCGAGACCTGCAAGAAAATGTTATGCGTATTCGTATGTTACCGATTAACTTTGTATTTAGCCGGTTTCCGCGTTTAGTGCGCGATATAGCGCAAAAACTAAATAAACAGGTGGAGTTAAAATTATTAGGCGAGCAAACCGAGCTAGATAAAACGGTAATGGAAAAAATATCTGACCCTATGGTGCACCTTGTCAGAAATTCGCTCGACCATGGCCTTGAAACAATTGAACAGCGGGTTGCCGCAGGTAAAGACCCAGTGGGCACCGTGACCTTAAATGCCTTTCATCAAGGCGGCAATATCGTGATAGAAATAATGGACGATGGGCAAGGCTTAAATACGCAAAAAATTAAAGAAAAAGCCATTGCTAATGAGCTGATCACCGCTGATTGTAATTTAACAGATGATGAAATTAACGAGCTTATTTTTATGCCCGGCTTTTCTACCGCCGATGCGGTTAGCGACTTATCTGGGCGTGGTGTAGGAATGGATGTTGTTAAGCGTAATATTCAATCTTTAAATGGCTCGGTTGAGGTTTCATCAGCGCCTGGCGTTGGCTCTACCTTTACAATTAGGCTGCCCCTTACACTTGCCATTTTAGATGGTCAATTAGTTAAAGTTGCCCAGCATACTTATATTATTCCGCTTATTTCTATTGTTGAATCACTACAGATTGATATCACTAAAGTAAGCCGAGTGGGTAAAGACTTAGATGTACTAAGGCTGCGTGACGAATACATTCCTATTTTACGCTTATATCAAATTTTTAATCATCAAAACGCCATAGAGTCATTAGACAAAACCTTGCTGGTGGTTGTTGAAACCGACAACCAAAAAGTGGGTTTGCTGGTTGATGACTTACTTTCACAGCAGCAGGTAGTCATAAAAAGTTTAGAGGCTAATTACCAAAAAGTAGATGGGGTGTCTGGAGCAACTATTTTAGGCGACGGGCGTGTATCGTTAATTGTTGATATTAGCGGCTTAATAAAATTATCAGGGCTTAAAAAACCAGGTAGCCAAGAGCTAATCATAGAATCTAAAACACCTCTGGAGGCTTCATGATTAGTGAACAAAGCGAGCTAAACAACAAAATTGATTTAGGGCAACAGCAAGGCGTTAGGCAGTTTTTAACCTTTATTATGGCTGGCGAAGAATACGGCGTAGATATATTAACCGTGCAAGAGATCAGAAGTTGGGAAGAAATTACCGTACTGCCCAACGCGCCGGATTTTGTTAAAGGAGTGATAAACCTTCGCGGCACCATAGTGCCAATAATAGATTTACGCTTACGTTTTGGCCTGCCAAGTACTGAATATGGGCCATTAACGGTTGTTATTGTTGTAAAAGTTATTTTTGAAAACGATTCAAAAATAATGGGCATCGCAGTAGATGCGGTGTCAGATGTTTACAGCATTGCAGAGCAAGACGCCAAGCCCGTCCCTAGCCTGTCTGATTCGAGTAATTGTGAATATGTCGCAGGGTTGGTGAACGTGGGCGAAAAAATGGTCTCGTTAATTGATTTACAAAGAACAATGGATATATAGCCACAGCGCTATGTAGCAACAAAAACAAACATAAAGGTGGTGATGGGCATGGGATGGTTTAGTAATCCGAAGCAGTCAGAATCAAGTAATGACTTAATCGTTAATGCATTAAATAAATCATTAGCGGTTATTGAATTTGAACCCAGCGGCAGAATAATTACGGCTAATTCAAACTTTTTAAATGCAATGGGATACCGTTTAGAGGAAGTGCAAGGGAAGCACCACTCTATGTTTGTTGAACCAGATGAAGCACAAAGCAGCGAGTATAAAAATTTTTGGCAACGCTTGCGCGGTGGTGAGTTTATTTCTAATGAATTTAAGCGTCTTGCTAATGGAGGGCGAGAGGTATGGATCCAAGCTACCTATAACCCAATTATTGATAGCCAAGGGCAAGTGCTAAAAGTAATTAAATTTGCTACCGACATTACCGAACAAAAGAAACAGGCCGCTGAAGCGCAAGGCCAACTTGAGGCAATTAGTAAATCTCAGGCGGTGATTGAGTTTAATCTTGATGGCACAATTATTACTGCCAATGATAATTTTTTAAATGGTTTAGGCTATCAACTTAGCGAAATAAAAGGCCAGCATCATAAAGTATTTGTCGACCCAGAATACGCTAAAACAAACGAGTATAAACAATTTTGGGATAAGTTAGGACGAGGCGAGTACGACTCGGGCGAGTACATGCGAATAGGCAAACAAGGGCAAGAAATATGGATTCAAGCCTCTTATAACCCTATTTTCGATTTAAACGGCAAGCCTTATAAAGTTATTAAATACGCCAGTGATATCACCGCGCAAAAACAGCTAGAGCGCGAGTCTAAAAAGGCTGCCGATTTAGCAAGTGCGTTAACTGTTTGCCAAGCCAATGTAATGATTGCCGATAAAGACCTAAATATTGTATTTGTAAACGATCAGGTTAAGTTAATGCTCAAAGCGCGAGAAACTGAGTTGCAAGGTGTGCTACCTAGTTTTTCTGTTGATAATTTAATAGGCACGTGTGTTGATGATTTTCATAAGCACCCAGCTCATCAACGCGAACTATTAAAAAACTTAAAACAACCTTATAAAACTGAGTTACGTTTAGCGGGGCTTATTTTTAGTTTAATTGCTACACCGTGGATAAACCATGAAGGTAAGCATTTAGGCACCATTGTTGAGTGGGAAGATATTACCGATAGCGTAGCAAAAGCAGAGCAAGAACGTGCTGAAGCACAAGAAAACTTACGAGTAAAACAAGCGCTTGATACCGTAGCAACAAACACCATGATAGCCGATGCTTCAAATGTAATTGTATACATGAACAACGCGGTTAAATCGATGATGAGTATTGCTGAAGATGATTTGAAAAAGGAGCTGCCAAACTTTGATAGCACCAATTTAATGCAGCAAAACATTGATATATTCCATAAAAATCCGGCTCATCAACAAAACCTACTAGCTAAGCTTACAACAACTTACCGAGCCGAAATAAAAGTAGGCGGGCGCACCTTTGGTTTAGTTGCAAACCCTATTTTTACACCAGAACAAGAACGCATAGGCACCGTAGTTGAGTGGGAAGATAGAACGGGCGAAGTTGCAATAGAAAAAGAAATTGCACAATTAGTCAGCGATGCAGGTAATGGCGATTTAGAAACCCGAGTAGATGAAAAAGGTAAAGAAGGCTTTTTCTTACGCTTAGCGCAGGGCTTAAACAGCTTAGTTGAAATTGTGGATGATGCCGTTAGTGATACCGCGCAAATGCTTGATGCAATGGCCAATGGCGACCTATCAAAACGCATAGAAAAAGAGTATCAAGGCTCGTTCGATAAGCTCAAGCAAGATGCTAATACCACAGCAGATAAATTGACTGATGTGATTAACCGAATTAACTCATCGGCCACGTTAGTAGCCAGTGGCGCAGAGGAAATTTCGCAAGGCAACGCCGATTTAAGCCAGCGTACCGAAGAACAAGCTTCATCACTTGAAGAAACCGCCTCAAGTATGGAAGAAATGACCAGTACCGTAAGGCAAAATGCAGATAACGCAAAAGTCGCTAACGATTTAGCCGAAGAAACCTGCGAGAAAGCAATTCAAGGTGGTGAAGTAGTTAATAGAGCTGTAACGAGTATGTCGGCCATTAACGAGTCGAGTAAAAAAATTGCAGACATTATTGGCGTGATTGATGAAATTGCCTTTCAAACTAATTTACTGGCACTTAACGCCGCCGTTGAAGCAGCCAGAGCGGGTGAGCAAGGCCGTGGCTTTGCCGTTGTTGCTGGTGAGGTGCGTAATTTAGCGCAGCGCTCAGCTGGAGCAGCCAAAGAAATTAAAGAGCTTATTAGAGACAGCGTTGCAAAAGTTACCGATGGCTCTGTGCTTGTAAATGAGTCGGGCGAAACACTCAGAGAAATTGTTTCAAGCGTACAACGTGTTACGCAAATGATTTCGGATATAACCGAGGCCTCTGAAGAGCAAAGCGCAGGCATTGAGCAAGTTAATAAAGCGGTTGCCCAAATGGATGAAATGACCCAGCAAAATGCGGCACTAGTAGAAGAAGCGTCTGCGGCGGGCGAGTCAATGGCTGAGCAAGCAAACGAGATGCGTCAGTTATTGCACTTTTTTTCACTCCGGCAGCAAGGCATGAACACATTGCCAAATACGCACTTTGAACGCTCAGCGCCCCCTGCGCGCCAACCTAGTGGCTATTTAAAAAATACCCAACCCAAAGGCGAAAACTTTATAGACTCAGCAGATGAATGGGAAGAGTTTTAGTCATTACTGGCTTGCTAGTTAATACCCTAGCAAGCCTGCTTTACAAGGGATGGTATGACAATGAAAGAATTTTTATGTACCGATAAAGATTTTAAAGACATTGCCACTTTAGTTTATAACGCGTGCGGAATTGTGCTTGGCGATCATAAACGCGAAATGGTGTATTCCCGCTTAGCAAGAAGAGTAAGAGAGCATAAACTTAAAAACTTTTCTCAATACTTAGAGTACTTACACAATAATAAAGAGGCTGAGTTTGACGCATTTATTAATGCTATTACCACTAACTTAACCTCCTTTTTTAGAGAGCCCCACCACTTTGAGTTTTTAAAAAACACCATAGTGCCGCAGTTACTTAGCAGTAACAAAGTAACAAAAAGAGTACGCGTATGGTCAGCGGGTTGCTCTACAGGCGAAGAGCCTTACAGCTTAGCAATAACCCTTGCCGATTTATTCCCAAGTTCTTGGGATGTAAAAATTTTAGCAACCGATTTAGATTCTAATGTATTAGCCAAAGCACAAGCGGGTATTTATACCGCGGCTAATGTAAATGGCTTAGAAAACAATGTACTTAAAAAGTGGTTTTTAAAAAGCAAAGATGGGCAAACATATAAAGTAAAACCACAGTTAAATAAACACATTTTTTTTAAACGCCTTAACCTTTTACAAGAATGGCCCATGAAAGGGCAGTTTGACTTAATTTTATGTCGTAACGTGGTTATTTATTTTGATAAAGAAACAAAAGACACCTTATTTAAACGTTATGCAAATGCACTTAATCGTGACGGTTATTTGTTTTTAGGGCACTCAGAGAGTATGGGAAAAGAGCATTCTGAGTTTAAAAATTTAGGGAAAACCATGTATCAAAAGCAACACAATGCACGCACAGTTTAGGCCGGTGCTCCCAGGGTTTGAACATATAAAACGTTACTGGGATGCAGGGCGCACAAGCGTGGTGGCAAAAATATTACCTGGCGAATTTTATGTCTCAAAAAATGATGAGCTTATTTCTACAGTGCTTGGGTCGTGCATAGCCGCGTGTGTTTACGATGAAAAAGCCGGTATAGGTGGCGTAAATCATTTTATGTTGCCGGTAAAAAAAGGCCTAGAATTAAACAGTGCCCATAGTTTGAGCTGCCGCTACGGAAATTGGGCAATGGAATACCTGATCAACGAAGTACTCAAAGGTGGTGCTGCGCGAAAAAATTTAAAAATAAAACTCTTTGGTGGCGGCAAAATAATTAGCGCAATGACCGACATAGGGATAGGTAATATTAGCTTTGCCAATGCGTATATTCAGGAAGAGTCGCTCAATCTTGTTGCACAAGATATGGGGGGGCCGTGGCCTCGAAAAATTTTTTTTCATCCGCATACGGGCAAAGTCCACGTAAAAAAGCTGAAGAATTTGCACAACAATACAATTGAAAAACGCGAAGTGCGCTACCTGCAAAACCTTAAGCAACAAGATAAAGCCACCGAGACTAACATAGAGCTGTTTTAGGAGCCGTAATGGTTAAAGTTCTGATAATAGATGATTCACCACTGATAAGGCGTTTGCTGAGCGAAATATTATCTCAGGCTAGCGATATCGAGGTTGTTGGCTGTGCTGAAGACCCTTATCAAGCACGAGAAATGATTAAATTGCTCAATCCAGATGTGCTTACCCTCGATGTAGAAATGCCAAAAATGGACGGTATTAGCTTTTTAAGAAACCTAATGCGCTTAAGACCTATGCCCGTTGTGATGATTTCTACACTAACCCAGCAAGGCTCGCCTATCACCTTAGAAGCGCTTGAGCTTGGTGCCGTGGATTTTATTGCCAAGCCGACCGTGAATGTTAAGCAGCAAATGAGTCAATATGCATATGTTGTGCAGCAAAAAGTGCGCGTGGCAGCAGGTGCAAGGGTAAGAAGTTTTAAAAAGGTAAGCACAGTGAGCGAGCCTTTACCTAGCAATGCACAATTTTTATTAAACAAGGTAATAGCGATAGGGGCTTCAACAGGGGGCACAGAAGCAATAAAAGAAGTGCTTATAAAAATGCCGACCAATTGCCCTGCGATTGTGATTACCCAGCATATTCCTCCGGTATTTAGTACCTCGTTTGCCCAGCGTATGGACCGCACCTGTGCAATTAACGTAAAAGAAGCGCAGCACGGCGACAAGCTCACTGCGGGATGGGCTTATATAGCCCCAGGTGGTTTGCACTTAAATATAAAAAAAAGAGGGGCAAGTTTATATTGCGAGCTTGATGATTCTGAGCCTGTTAACCGCCATAAACCGGCGGTAGATGTATTATTTAACTCGTTACTTGAGTGCGGTGCAAAAAACATTGTGGCAGCGCTACTAACCGGTATGGGGAGCGATGGAGCAAAGGGCTTGCTTAGTATTAAACAAGCGGGTGGTTACACCATTGCACAGGATGAGTTCTCTTCTGTGGTGTGGGGAATGCCCAAAGCGGCGGTTGATTTAGGTGCCGCCCACGAAATTGTTGCACTTGATAAAGTAACCCAGCGCTTATTGCATCAGGCTATAAAGGTGTAATTGCTACTGAATAACCCACGGCTGCGAAAACCAATAGTAGCTACCAGGGTGCTCAATAGAAGGGGCGGTACAATTAAAGCGTGAACGACCTTTATTTAGCGCCTTTGGTGAGTCAATTTTTACAGTTGTGTCGTTTATCCAAGTTAACTTAGCCTGCCCCACACTTGAGACATAACACGCAAACTGACTTTTATGAAAATCACCCATTTCAAACTCAATGCTGAGCGTTGGTGGGTTTTGTGAGGTTACACTGTCTAGGTAATCTAGGTTTTTAATACTAAACGCCCGAGAGTTTAATTTTGTAATTAACGTATCTAATTTACTGTAAAAGCCAGAGGCTGGAAAACGCGGTAAGCGGGTAAAGTTAGCGTTTTTATTTACAGCGCCTGAGTGCTGACCAATGCCAATAAAGCCAAGCTCTTCTACAAGCGCTTGTAGTTTGTTATTAAACTCACCATACGGGTACGCTAGGTATTTATAGTCGTGGCCTATTTCTTCTTTAATACGCTGTTGAGAATGCAAAATATCTTGTTTTATACGTGCTTGCCACTGTGCATCGCTCTCATCTTTTAGCTTAATATGCAGGTAGTCATGCTGGGCAGTGTGATTGGCAATTAACGCCCCTTTGCCTGCGAGCTCTTTTAATTTATCCCACCCCATTACGTAGCCTTTGCCTTCATCAATAAGGGTAGGGTTTACAAAAATAGTATAGGGGTAACCAAATTTTTCTAAAATAGGCGCTGCTTGTTCGTAGTTATTGTTGTAACCATCGTCAAAGGTGATAGCGACTGTTTTCTTAGGTAAGGTTTTGCCTTGTTGTATAGCGCTTATTAGCTCATTTAGTGCAATAACATTAAAATTATGCTCTTTTAAGTAGCCCAAATGCTTGGTAAACGTATTTGCGCTTACACTGGTCACAGCGGGAAGGGTTTCGCTTACATGGTGATACTGTAAAATAACCGCCGCATGAGCACGTACTGATAAACAAATGAGAGTAATTAAAACTAAATGAAACAATTTCTTAAACATAATAAGGCACACCATAAAAGCTTGCTGTTGCTAGCGGGTCCAATGATATTATCAAATATTACTGTCCCACTGTTAGGAATTGTTGATACCGCTGTTATTGGCCACTTAGGTAGCGCACATTACTTAGCGGGCATCGCACTTGGCTCAGCTGTTATTTCTATTTTATTTTGGCTCGCCGGTTTTTTACGTATGAGCACCACAGGGTTAGTGGCCCAAGCATACGGGCAAAATAACTTAACACAGTTGGCAGCGCTTTTAAAACGCAGCTTATTACTTGCCGTGTGTGTGGCGTTAGCGCTTATAGCTTTATCGCCTTTGATAAAACAAGCTATTGCATTTTTATCAGGCGCAAATAGTGAGGTTCTTGCTCAAGCATATCAGTATTTTAGTATTCGTATATTTAGTGCCCCTGCCGCACTTTGTAATTTAGTGCTGCTCGGCTGGATGCTTGGCGTACATTATGGGCGTGGGCCATTTTACTTGCTGCTAGTGACCAATATTACCAACATAGTGCTCGATATATATTTTGTGGTGTATTTAGACTGGGCAGTAGCGGGAGCAGCGTGGGCGTCGTTAATTGCAGATTACAGCGCGTTGGCTTTTGCGTTGCTACTAGTGATTAAGCTCGCTAAAAAGCAAGGCGTGGAGCTAAGCGTGCCCAACTGGCTCAGTGTTAGCAAAGTGGCAGAGCTACTTAGTTTAAATAGAGATATATTTATTCGCTCTTTAATTTTGCAATTATGCTTTAGCTTTATGACCTTTTATGGCGCCCGCATCGGTGAAATAACGCTTGCAGCGAATGCCGTGTTACTTAACTTTTTAATGTTAGTAAGCTTTGCACTTGATGGAATAGCCTATGCAAGCGAAGCCAAAGTTGGTCAAGCTAAAGGTCAGCGAAGCGTTAATAACATTAGACTATGGGTAAAAATAAGTGTGTTTTGGGGGATGCTTTTTGGCGTGTTATACAGCGTATTTTTTGCTGTATTTGGCAGCGCTATTATTAAGCTTTTAACCAATGTACCCGAGGTAATAGAAGCTGCGACAAATTACTTACCGTGGGTAATAGTATTGCCTATGTTAGCAATGAGCTGCTTTTTGTTTGATGGCGTATTTGTAGGGCTTACACGGGCAAAAAATATGCGTAACAGTATGATTCTTTCTGCTGCTGTTGGCTTTTTTGGGGTGTTTTGGGTGTTTATAGAGTGGCAAAATAATGCGTTATGGCTGGCTATGAGTTGCTTTATGCTTATGCGCGGCGTTACGTTAATTATTAAGTATTTGCAGTTAAAAGCAACTAATCAGCTGCTAGATTAAGCGAACGTGTCATTTCCATAGGTCGGGGTCGTGATCTTTTGGCCCCATATCTTTTAAAACTTGCGAGAAACGATTGGCAAAAATACCGCTATAACCCCATGCAGCAAAAAATAATGCCGGGATTAAAATAACCACACCTATAATTTGTAAACTAAAGTGGATGTAGTAGCCAAGGGCAATAAATATCACGGCTAGCACAAACAGTGCTAAGCCGCGAAAAAAGCGCGTTAAACTCAACTTAGGGTTACTCCCTAAGCGATAAATAAGCGGCTTTAACATTATTGCTTAGTAATAAGAGTGATCGCCCGCTTGGTGCTCGGTAATGTCGGCAACACCGGTGATTTCATCAAACTTTGCAATCATTTCTTTCTCGATGCCTTCTTTAAGCGTTACATCGATCATAGAACAGCCATTACAACCACCACCAAATTGAAGTACTGCAATACCTTCAGCGGTTACTTCAACTAGGCTTACTTGGCCACCGTGGTTAGCTAGCTGTGGGTTTACTTCGGTTTCTAGCATGTGTTGAACACGCTCATTTAGCGATGCGTTATCGCCTAGTTTACGTGCCTTTGCATTAGGCGCTTTTAAAGTTAACTGAGTGCCCATTTTGTCGGTAACAAAATCAATTTCAGCTTCTTCTAAAAAAGGAGCGCTTTCTGTATCTACTACGGCATCAAAACCATTAAAGTTAAGACGAATATCGCTGTCTTCTACGGCGTCTTCTGGGCAATAAGAAACACCACATTCCGCTTGTGATGTACCAGGGTTTACAACAAACACACGAATATTAGTTTGTTGTGCTTGATCTGCTAAAAGTTTAGCAAAATGCGCTTGTGCTGTTTCGGAAATAGAAATCATAAAACCGTCTATACTTGACTAAATTACTCGGATACTGCATATCATACTCCGCTCATCGTGTTGCGGCTAGTGTTGAGCGTAAAAAGTTGGCATCTATTTTAAGCAATGCTAGCGTGCAAATAACAAACATTTTTAGAGTGATTTATATGCGCTGGATAGTAACTATAATGGTGGCAATGCTTAGCTTTTCAAGTATGGCAAAACCACTTTCGTATTATTTTGAACAAGATGTAGAGTTTGATAAAACAATACCCACCCCACAAGACGTACTTGGTTACGAAGTAGGTGAGTGGCATGTAAGGCACGACCAACTGGTGCGTTACATGGAAATTCTAGCGCAAAAAAGTAATCGTATAAATTTTGAAGTAATAGGGCGCACACACGAGCAACGTCCGCTTGTGATGCTAAGTATTAGCAGCGCTGAAAAACTAGCTAACTTAGAGCAAATTCGCCAAGCGCACTTAGCCCGTTTAACAAACAGTGAGCAAGCTAAAAACACACAAAATGAGCCTGCTGTAGTTTGGATGGGATACAGTGTGCATGGCAATGAGTCATCAGGCAGCAATGCCGCTTTATTGGTTGCGTATTACCTTGCTGCAGCGCAAGGCCCAGAAATAGAAAAACTATTAAATAATACCGTTATTTTGCTCGACCCTTCACTTAACCCCGATGGCTTGGCTCGCTTTGCTAATTGGGCTAATAGTAATCGGGGGATGAACTTATCAAGCGACCCTAAAACGCGTGAACACGTAGAAAGCTGGCCAAGTAGCCGTACAAATCACTATTGGTTTGATTTAAATCGCGATTGGTTATTACTACAACACCCAGAGTCGCGTGCACGCATTGCTAAGTTTCATCAATGGAAGCCAAATATTCTTACCGACTTTCATGAAATGGGGCCAAACAGCAGCTACTTTTTTCAACCTGGCATTGCCAGTCGCAAGCACCCAATTACCCCAGATGAAAACGTAACGCTTACTAAAGCCATAGCCAATTACCATGCTAAAACTTTAGATAAAAATAATACCCTTTATTTTACCGAAGAAAGCTTTGACGACTTTTATTACGGCAAGGGTTCAACCTACCCCGATGTAAACGGCGGTATAGGTATTTTATTTGAGCAAGCCAGCTCACGTGGGCATGTACAAGAAACCATAAATGGTACGCTTACGTTTCCTTTTACTATTAAAAATCAGTTACTAACAAGCCTATCAACCTTTAAAGCAGCGGTAGATAACCGCGAGGCGCTATTAACCTATCAGGCTAAATTTTATAACCAAGCAGTTGATTTAGCACATGATGAAAGTTTTGAAGGCTATGTGGTTGAGGGCGCTAAAGACAACACCCGGATTAAACTATTTTTAAACCTGTTAAAGCAGCATCAAATTAACGCCTATCCACTTACAAAAGCGCTAAAAGCCAATGGCAAAAACTTTAGCACTCAGAGCTATTTTGTGCCGTTAGCTCAGCCACAGTTTCGTTTAGTAAAAGCTATTTTTAGTGAGCAAAAAAGTTTTGCCGATAACACATTTTATGATGTATCGGGCTGGACACTCGCCCACGCTTTTAATTTAGAGTTTGCACAAGTAAAAAGTAGTTGGGGCTTAGAAGTAGCCAGCACTGCGTGGCAAAAAGCAGTTAAACCATCATTTGCTGCGTTAAAGCAAAGTTATGCATTTGGCTTTGCCTGGGACGATTACTTAGCGCCTAAAATGTTAAATAGCTTGCTAAAGCAAGGCATTAAAGCGCGTGTCGCGTTAAGCGCCTTAACAGCTAAAAGCAGCACCACCGAAATAGACTTTGCACCTGGCAGCATTATTGTCCCCGCAGGGCTGCAAACAAACCCTGATTGGGTGGCTATTTTAAACGATGCTCAAACGCAATTTGGTATTGCGATAAAGCCTATTACCACTGGCCTTACAGGGAAAGGCGCCGATTTAGGGTCGCGCACTATGGCGGTATTAAACGAGCCAAAAGTACTGCTTGTGGGCGGTAAAGGCGTAAGCCAATACGAAGCGGGTGAAGTATGGTATTACCTTGACCGCTTTGTTGGTATTTCTCCGACCATAGTAGAAATGGAACGTTTAGGTAGCCTAGATTTAAATAATTACAGCCACATTGTACTAGCTAATGGTAATTATTCGGGCTTACCCGATAGTGATAAAGTTGCCATTAAAAGCTGGGTAAGAAAAGGCGGCGTAATTTGGGGTCACAAAGGCGGCGCTAAATTTTTAGCTGATCAGCAATTACTCAAGGCTAATTATTTATCTAGGCAAGATGTAGCCAGCGCTTTTAATACTCAAGGGCTAAATTACGCAGATAAAGATCATTTAGCAGGGCGACAACGTATAGCCGGCGCTATTTTTACTACCGATGTGGACACCACACATCCACTAACGTTTTCGCTTAATCGTGAAACGCTGCCTGTATTTAAAAATAGTACCTGGTTATTAGAAAAATCATCCGCCCCGTTTGTAAACATACTCACTTACCCGCAAAAACCACTATTAGCAGGGTTTACCGATGGCGTAAATGAGCAGCAAATTGCCGGTGCAGCAGCCATGATGGCCCACTCATACGGGCGTGGCAGTGTTATTGCGATGACAGATAACCCTGTATTTAGAGGATACTGGTACGGCACAAGCCGATTACTCAGTAATGCTTTATTTTTTGGCCACACATTTAGAGTAAGAGGTGATTAACTACCCCTTTAAAGTGGCGTTAAACACGTAGCAAAAGCCCAGACTTGTTTAGCGCCCGCTTGCTTTAATACCCGGGTAGCCGCGTTGAGCGTGGCGCCTGTGGTCATTACATCATCTACAATAACCACCGTTTTACCGCTCATATCTTGTGTACATACAAAGGCATTTTTTACATTTTTAACCCGCTTAGCTCTAGATAATTGTGACTGTGCTTGCGTGGCTTTATTGCGTATTAGCGCATTACTTATACAAATATGTTTTGCCAAACACGGTTGCCACACTTGGCTTACCTGATTAAACCCGCGCGTTAAAAAGCGCCCTCGGTGCAAAGGTAAAATAATAGCTATGTCGGGCTGGGTAGTTAAATTTTCAAAAAACACCGATAGTTGGCGTTTAATTACTTGTTGCAGCGCTTTTTTATAGTGAATTTGATTATTAAATTTGAGCCGTTTAAGCCAATGCTCAAAAGGGGGCTGATAAAAAGCACAGGCTAAGAGCTTATCAAATTCGCAATGCGGAAACATTTCTACAATATCCGGGCGGTGCAATAAATTACTGTGTTTATTTAAATCAAACACGCCTAAATCCGTTAAGCAATAGTCGCACAACCCCTCTTGAGCACTAATAACTCCCTGACATTGCACGCAATAAGAAGGAAATAACCAATTAAAAAATGAGTGTTGCATTGGCTGCTCCTTGCGTTGCTTTCGTCAATGTAAGCGTTATGATGTGGCTAAGTTTGGTTAAGGTTAGGCAAATATGCAAAGCGAGTTAGTTTTATTACATGGTTGGGGCATGAACCAAGGCGTATGGCAATTAGTGCAGCCAGAGTTAACGTTTTTATACAGTGGCTCGGTGCGCAGCATTGACCTGCCTGGCTTTGGCAACAGCAATAGCTGCCCAAGCCCTTATAATTTACACGATGCAGCTGAAATCGTAAGCGAGCAACTTAGCCCTGGCTCTATTTTAATGGGCTGGTCGCTAGGAGGATTGTTCGCACTTTATATTGCTAAACATTGGCCAGATAAAGTAGCAAAAGTAATTTTAGTTGCCTCAAGCCCTTTTTTTTCCGAGGCAGATGATTGGCCCGGAATAAAAACCAGCGTGCTTGAGCAATTTAAAGAGCAATTAGTTAATCAGCGAGAAAAAACCATAGAGCGCTTTTTAGCTATTCAGGCCATGGGTAGTGAGTCGGCACGCGATGATATAAAGCAGCTAAAGCACTTGCTAAATCAGTACAACGCGCCTAAAAGTGAGGCATTAAGTGCGGGCTTAAATATTTTACACAATGATGATTTACGCAACGTATTTGCGCATTGCCCAGTGCCTATAAAAGCGATATTTGGCCGTTTAGATGCGCTGGTACCTTACAAAGCAATTAATAAAATGGCAGCACTAAATACTGAGTTTGAATACGAAGTACTAGATAAAGCCTCCCATGCACCGTTTATTTCTCATAAAAAAGAGTTTTTATCTGCCGTTAAATCAATGCTTTAAAATAGCCTAAAGAAAGGTACTGTTTAAAGCTTTATTTTGCCCATGAAGTGAGCGATAATTAAACAATATTTATTTTTGGAGGTACAGCATGGCTATTGGTTCAGTATTTAATAGTGGTGTAGAAGGGTTTAATCGTGCAAGCCAAGGTATAGAACGAGCAAGCGCAGAGATAAACCGTGCCACCATTGAAGAGCAAGACGATACGCAACTAGCCCAACAGCGCCAGTTAACAGCTGCGCGACCTGAAGAGGCTGTAACAGCGCCTGTTGCACAACCAGCTCGGGTTGACGAAGCGCTTGTTAATTTAAAAGTTGAAGAGTTTAATGCCAAGGCAAACACGCAATCTATTCAAACTGCAGATGAAGTGCTTGGTACGCTAATTGATATTAAAGTTTAAACGTTATGAATATTGTCACGCCATTTCCGTCTATCAATATAAACACCGCCAATGTTTATACGGAAACCGCTCGGCGTGACAACCAACTGCGCGAAGTTATTCCTGCCCCTGCACCCAATAGCGCCAGTAATACCGAAACCAAAGCACAAAGCGATGCTGATAAAGCAAAACTGCCAAGCAGTGCAGAAGCCGCCACCTATGATGCAACCGGTAAACTCAGTGATGAGCAAGCTGTTGAGCAGCGCCAGCAAGGCAGCGAAGATTCAGATAGCGAACAGCAACAAAACCAACAAGCAAGTGAAGATACCCCCGAAGAAGAGCAAGATCAGCAACAGCTAGAATTAGAACAACAGCAAATTGAAGAGCTTAAAGCGCGCGATACTGAAGTGCGTGTGCACGAACAAGCTCATGCATCGGTGGGTGGGCAGTATGCAGGCTCACCAAGTTATGAATACCAACGTGGACCAGATGGTACTAATTACGCTGTTGGCGGTGAGGTACAAATTGATGTATCTGAAATCCCCGGCGATCCGCAAGCCACTATAGATAAAATGCAAACGGTACGAGCAGCCGCACTTGCCCCTGCTGAACCTTCTAGTGCAGATAGAGCCATTGCCGCTGATGCAACCCAAAAAATGGCCGCAGCGCAAGCTGAATTATCAGCCCCTGCTGACGATGAAGCGCAAGCACAAGAGCCACAAAGTGCGTTATCAATAAACGAAACCAGCACTGCTGAGTCTCAAAACGATACTAATACCGAGCAATCACGCGACCCAGAAGTAGACGCACGAGCTGGCCGTATAGCCAATTTTTATCAAATGACTAGCTCACCCCAAAACGAGAGTGGTTTTTCTGCGTTTGGTTAAAACCAGCTAAGCATAATTAAAAAAGCCGCTCAATGAGCGGCTTTTTAGTTTAAGGAGACATCACTTAATGAAGCAAAAGGGTATTATTTTTTTACTTTTGCATTAGCAAATGCATCGGCAAAGGCATTACCCATCATGGCGTTACCGTTATCGCGCTTTGGTTTTGCTGCACGCGGTTGCTGGCCCTGATTACTGCGTTGCTTTTGTGGCGCGGCAGCGGGTTTATTGCTTGTGTCTATTTCATCATCTAAGCGCATAGTAAAGCTAATGCGTTTACGTGGGGCATCTACCTCAACCACTTTTACTTTTACAATGTCTCCGGCTTTTACTACTTCGCGCGGATCAGAGATAAACTTATTAGTAATTGCCGAAATATGCACTAGGCCATCTTGGTGAACACCTACATCAACAAACGCACCAAAGTTAGCAACGTTAGAAACCACACCTTCTAAAATCATACCGGGTTTTAGGTCTGTGATTTTTTCTACACCGGCTTTAAATTCAGCAGTTTTAAACTCAGGACGAGGATCGCGCCCAGGCTTATCTAGCTCTTTAATGATGTCGGTAACGGTAGGTAAACCAAACTTCTCGTCGGTGTAGTCATTAGCAACCAGCTTATTTAAAAACTCGCTATTGCCTATTAAGCTATTTACATCAAGGTTGTTACGCTCACAAATAAGTTTAACAACAGGATAAGCCTCAGGGTGAACTGATGAGTTATCAAGTGGGTCTTTACCCTGATTAATACGCAAAAAGCCTGCTGCTTGTTCAAACGCTTTTGGTCCTAAACGCTCAACTTTTTTAAGTTCGCTACGCTTAGTAAACGTGCCGTTAGTGTCGCGGTAATTTACTATATTTTGCGCTAAGGTTTTATTTAACCCCGATACGCGAGTAAGAAGCGGCACCGAGGCCATATTTAAATCAACACCCACAGAGTTTACACAGTCTTCTACCACTGCGGTCAGTGTTTGGCCTAATTGACTTTGCGATACATCGTGTTGGTATTGGCCTACACCAATTGATTTTGGCTCAATTTTAACAAGCTCGGCAAGTGGGTCCTGCAGGCGACGCGCAATAGATACCGCGCCACGTAAAGACACATCTAAGTTAGGAAATTCATTCGCTGCAAATTCAGACGCAGAGTAAACAGACGCGCCGGCTTCGCTTACCATAATTTTGTTTAATTTAAGCTCAGCATTGGCCTTAATAAGTTCGCCTACTAGCTTGTCAGACTCGCGTGATGCGGTTCCGTTACCAATCGCAATAAGTTCTACTTTATGCTGGCGACATAGTTGCTCTAATGTACGTAACGATTTTTCCCAGTGATTTTGTGGTGCGTGGGGGAAAATAGTTTGGGTTGTAAGCAACTTACCTGTGCCATCAACTACGGCAATTTTACAGCCAGTTCGCAAACCAGGATCTAGACCAAGCGTGGTACGCGGCCCAGCAGGGGCGGCCATAAGTAAGTCTTTTAAGTTTTTAGCAAATACATCTATAGCGCCGGTTTCGGCTTTTTCTCGCATTGCTGCTAAAAATTCATTTTCTAGGTGTAGGCCAAGCTTTATTTTCCATGCCCACTGCACAACACTTAATAGCCATGCGCTAGCTGCTTTATATTTCACATCTAAGCGGTAGTGATCAGCAATCATTTGCGCGCATAGCTGGGCTGCATTTTCGCTGCTCGGCTCTGGGTTAATACTCAGCTGCAAAATACCTTCGTTACGCGCGCGCAACATAGCAAGTGCGCGGTGAGAAGGGATCTTTTTAAGAGGTTCTTGATGGTCAAAGTAGTCGCGGTATTTACTACCGGCTTGCTCTTGACCGTCAATAAGTGTGCTTTGTATAGCGCCGTGTTGGCTAATGTGGCTTCTAAATTTAGCTAATAACTTGGCATCTTCTGCAAAGCGTTCCATTAAAATAAATTTAGCGCCATCCAGGGCTGCTTTGGTATCAGCAATGCCTTTGTCGGCATTTATAAACTGCTGCGCTTGTTGCTCTGGCTCTAAGTTTGCGTTGTTAAATAGCGCATCGGCAAGTGGCTCAAGGCCTGCTTCAATGGCTATTTGCCCTTTGGTACGACGCTTAGCTTTATAAGGAAGGTATAAATCTTCAAGCTCAGTTTTACTTTGTGCGCTGGTTATATCGGCACTCAGTGCTGGCGTTAATTTATTTTGTGATTCGATGGTTGATAAAATAAAGCTGCGGCGCTCTTCCAGCTCGCGCAAGTACGACAAACGTTGCTCTAAAAGGCGTAATTGCGTGTCGTCTAATCCACCGGTAATTTCTTTACGGTAACGCGCAATAAAAGGAACCGTTGCGCCTTCATCAAGTAATTTTGTAGCAGCAACAACTTGTTGCTGTTGTGCATTTAGCTCAGTGGCTAAACGTGCAGAGATATCGCTCATGCATAAACCTTTTAATACAAAAAATAAAACCAGAAAATCCCTCTGGTACTGTTATACCCAGCTTATTAAAGTTGCTATTTAATGAGTTTGGTAGGTATTTATTAGTTGAATAATATCACAGCAGGTTGTAATAAAAAGCTCTTAAAGCAAGCAATTTTGCCTGCTTTAAGATGGTTGGCTTGGCTGAGCTGACAAAGCGTAAAAGCGCGCTTTAGTGAGGGTGCTCTACGCTTTCTAAAACATCACTAAATGTGTGAGCAATAGGGGTAATATGCACTGGAATGTGTAACGTTTTAGCTATTTGACGCGCCGAGATTAACCCGCATATTTCGTTATTAGTGGTTGTTGCTAATAAAAACATGCTGCCTTGATGCTCCATTGTTTGTAGTGCATCGCCAATACTTGCATAGCTTAGGCTTTGCATACTTACGCCATTAAGTTGGCTAATAGGTGTCATAATGTAGCGTAAGCTCACTTCATTGCGGCTGGTATTTAAACGCTGTGCAATGGCCGTAATTTTAGCGCTTTGTAGGTCGGCACTTGAAACAATACCAATTAATTTTTGCGCATCATCAGTCACCAATACATAGTCAGAGTGCTCTGCTAGTACTTGTTTAAGCGCCTCGCTAATAGGAGTGTCGTATTGAGCCCGAATTGGCGTTTTTTGGGTAAAGTTATTGATTACGGTTAAAGCCGGAGATGTTAAATCAATAGTGGCTTGTTGATCTTCAAACGTGCTTGCAATAACGCCATGAGAAATATTTTGGGTACGTAATTCTTTAAAGTTAGACATAGTAGTCACCTTATTAGTTATAAAATTTAATCAAAAAGTAAAATTGTGAATTAAATTAAATAGCTAGGTGGACCACGTTGATATGCCGTACTAAAAGGACGGTATAGGTTTGTACTTTGGTAAAAAGATGAAACAGCATTAGGTAGCGGTTGAAACAACCTAATAGCAAATGCATTAACATGAGAATCTAAGTCAATGTCGGGGGTTGCTTGGTCAGGAAATTCACAAGCGATAAAATGATTAGATACACTGGCGTTATCTATACTTACTTCGGTGGTATTGGCATGCAGAGTCAAACTCACACTCATTAAAAGTGCAAACAATACGGCATTACTACATATGCGCTGTACTAAGTTTGACATAGCCACTACCTTAAAAATCAGGTTAAAGATAAACCTGCTAAACCAATATATATCCTAATGAGATATATTACACAATAAAAAATTTACCTGATCTGAATCAAAGTAGTTATTTATTAATAATGTTATGGGGGACTATTTTTGATATTCAATACTATTTACATACCATTCTTTTTTACCTTGCGGTGTAGGTACCTCAAACTCATCATCTACTTGTTTTTTTATCAGGGCGCGCGCCATAGGTGAGTCAATTGATATGTAGTCTTTACGGTCGTATATTTCATCAGGCCCTACAATTCTAAATTTTTTAACCTCGCCTTGTTCGTTTTCTATTTCTACCCATGCGCCAAAAAATACTTTACCGTCTTGCTGCGGCGAATAATCAATAACTTTTAAATCGGGTAGGCGTTTGCGCAAATACCGAACACGACGATCAATTTGGCGCAGTAAGCGTTTATTATATTGATAGTCTGCATTTTCTGAGCGATCGCCAAGGCTTGCCGCCCAACTTACTATTTTAGTGACTTCAGGGCGTTTAACGTTCCATAAATGGTCGTGCTCTTGCTGTAATTGTAAGTAACCTTCGCGGGTTATTAAATTTGTTTTCATGGGCTTTTATTCATTAACTCTAATGCTGTGCACGTTATTAAAATTGCTAAAATTTGTCGAGTGTAAACTTTAGGGCGTGTTGTTCTTTGATGGTCGAATTTTCAGCAGCATGTTTGGTTTTTAGGCAAGGCAGAGCCTATGAAGTGTGGTTATTCCCCATAAATAGGCGATAACGCAGCATAAATGCCAAACATGCGCTGCCCTTCGGGTTCTGCCTAGGGGCGATAAACTCTTTGTTACTCGGTTTTTACTTAGCCCACTAGGTTACAAAGCTCGCGCCGCAATT
>NZ_PNDP01000048.1:0-4414 GCF_005886415.1 Pseudoalteromonas sp. S327
AACCAGTGCATTTGGTACATCCGCTGACCAGCTGCCACCCGCTTGGACTGTGGCTGTAAAGGTTTCGGTGGTAATGCCATCGCTAACGCTGATGCTGATTACCGTGCCCGCTGGTGCATTCGTGGTACCACTAATAGTTGGCGTACTGTCGTTGGTAGCACCCACAGTATCGAGTGTCAGTGTCGGGGCAAGGCTATCAAGGGCGCCCGATTGCGTAGCGCCTCCTGTATTGCCCGCCGCATCCGTAATGCTGGCTTGTACACTGTAGCTGCCATCAGGTAATTCTGGACTGATTGCTTGCCAGTTGCCGTTGACATCCACGGTGGCGGTGAGCGGTGTTTCATCGCCATTACTGTCGGTGATTACAATGTTTACAACTGTGCCTTCTGGCTCAGTTGAAGTACCACTAATAAGTGGGGTGCTGTCGTTACCAAGCCCCAGTGCATCCACAGTTACAACCGGGGTAATGGTATCTACATTGCCACTGCTGTTGGCGGTGCTCTCATTGCCTGCAGCATCAGTAATACTGGCTGTTACAGTAAAGTCACCTTGTGCCAGGGCACTGGGCACTTCAATATCCCAATGCCCATCCGTACCAACGGTGGTGGTAATGGTTTGCACAACGCCATCACTGTCGGTCACGGTGAGTGTGACCGTGCCGCCAATTTCGTTACTGGTGCCTTGTAATGTCGGGGTTAAGTCGTTTATATCGCCTACATTTTGTATCGTAAGCGTTGGCGCTTGCGTGTCGATAGTCGTGGTTTCACTCACGGTGGTTTCGTTGCCTACGCTGTCGCGTACGCTCACTTCAATCGTGCTTTCACCTTCACTGAGTGGTGTCGCTGGGATGGCGCTCCACTCGCCGTTGGCATCAACAAGGGCGGTAATGGTTTGTGGGTTACCGTCACTGTCGGTCACCACAATCGTCACTTGTGCGCCTTCGCCTGCGTCACTTGTGCCGCTGATTATAGGCGTGTTGCTATTGCTTTGTGCATCCACCTCAACCGTGAGTGTAGGGGGTGTGTTATCAAAGTCATCTGAGCTGATTGTGCGTGTGTTCCCTGCTGCATCTGTGGCTGTGGCAATCACAGAGCCTACATCCAGTAGTGATACATCAAGCCCCACCAAAGACCAATTACCGTTGGCATCGGTTGTGGTGGTGTAAGTTACACCCACTCCTCCGCCTATAAGTTGCTCAGTGATAGTAATTTCGCTGCCTGCTGGCAGGTCAGAGGTACCGCTTAGGGTCACTAATAAACCAAGCTCAAAGGTCGGTGTAAAGGCAAGGGTTGGTGGCGTCACATCCACTTCGCCCGTATCACTGCCTGTACCGGTATTACCAGCGGCATCAGTGATGCTGGCACTAACACTGTAGTTGCCTTCTGCTAAGTCGCTGGTTGGTGTCGCACTCCAATTACCATTGGCATCAGTTTGTACATCAATAGTTTGTACGGCATTGGCTGCATCGGTAAAGGTTATCGTAACGGTGCTGTTTGGAGCATCACTGGTGCCCGTAACCGTTGGTGAGCTGTCGTTGGTGAGCGCTGGTGCATCCACACTCACACTTGGCGCGGTGGTATCGATGTTACCGCTGCCAGAGATATCAGTGCTGTTACCCGCCGCATCACTAATAGTCGCTTCAATGCTGTAAGGGCCTTCAGCCAATGCGTTTGGCACTTCGATTGAGAAGTTGCCGCTCGCATCCACAGTCGTCGTAAAGGTTTGCTCTGCCCCTAAATCATCGGTAACGGTAAAGGTGATCACAGTGCCTTCTAGTGCATCACTGGTGCCGCTTAGCGTTGGGGTTACGTCGTTACTTGAACCTGGGCTGGTTAAATCAAGCGTTGGCGCAATGGTATCAACCTCCCCTGCGCCTGTGGCGGTCGCTGTGTTACCCGCTGCATCGCTTACGCTTGCACTTACGGTAAAGTTGCCCTCAGCAACTACTTGTGAGGCAGCCACACTCCACGTGCCATTAGCTCCTAGGGTCGTTGTAACCGTATGGGTCACATTATTACTATCGGTGATTTCAACCGTTACGGTGCTGCCTTGCGGTGCATTCGAGGTGCCGGTGATCGTTGGGGTTGTATCATTGGTAACAACTAGCTCATTCACTTCAATCGCTGGGATAGTGGTGTCGATTAAGCCTATTTCAGTTACAGAACTTGTATTACCACCGCTATCCGTCACACTGGCGGTAACTTCATAGTTACCTTCTGCTAACGCATCTGGAGCTTCAACGCTCCAGACACCACCGGTTACGGTGGTATCAATAGACGTAATATTCCCCGCGCTATCTTCAAACGTTAAGCTAATGGTGGTGCCATCTGCTGCATCGCTTGTCCCATTAATGGTTGGTGTGGTGTCGTTGGTATCAACCAAGGCATTAATGCTAATGCTTGGCGCGGTGGTGTTCAGCGTGGCTGTTTCACTAACCGTGGTGGTGTTACCGGCGTTGTCGCTCACGCTGGCTTCAATGGTCAGCTCACCATCAACCAGTGCATTTGGTACATCGGCTGACCAGCTGCCACCCGCTTGCACTGTGGTTGTAAAGGTTTCGGTGGTAATGCCATCGCTAACGCTGATGCTAATTACCGTGCCCGCTGGTGCATTCGTGGAACCACTAATAGTTGGCGTGCTGTCGTTGGTCGCGCCGACGGTATCAAGCACAAGTGTTGGCGCGAGGCTATCTATGGTGCCCGATTGCGTAGCGCCGCCTGTATTGCCCGCCGCATCGGTAATGCTGGCTTGCACACTGTAGCTGCCTTCTGGTAATTCAGGGCTGGTTGCTTGCCAATTGCCGTTGACATCCACGGTGGCGGTGAGCGGTGTTTCATCGCCATTACTGTCGGTAATTACAATGTTTACAACTGTGCCTTCTGGCTCAGTTGAAGTACCACTAATAAGTGGAGTACTGTCGTTACCAAGTCCCAGTGCATCCACGGTTACAACTGGGGTAATGGTATCTACATTGCCACTGCTGTTGGCGGTGCTCTCATTGCCTGCGGCATCAGTAATACTCGCGCTGACAGTAAAGTCGCCTTGTGCCAGGGCACTTGGGATTTCAATATCCCAATGCCCATCCATACCAACGGTGGTGGTAATGGTTTGCACAGCGCCATCACTGTCGGTCACGGTGAGTGTTACCGTGCCGCCAATTTCGTTACTGGTGCCTTGTAATGTAGGGGTTAAGTCGTTTACATCACCCACGGTTTGCATGGTTAATGTGGGTGCTTGTGTATCTAAAGTAATTGTATCGGTTACTGTTGTTGTGTTTCTTGCTTCATCAGACACGCTCACTTCGATGGTGTTATCACCTTCATTCAAGTCTGTTTGAGGGGTTACTTCCCAACTTCCATTGGCATCTACTGTGGTTGTTAGTGTTTGTTCAACACCGTTTTCATCAGTGATCACTACAGTAATCGTTGTACCTACATCGGCATCACTCGTGCCTGAAATAGTCGGTGTTGTATCATTGGTTACAGCATCAAAATCAACGGTTAAACTTGGCCCCGCAGTATCAATATTACCGGTTGCTGTATCTAAAGCACTATTGCCTGCAGCATCAGAAACCTCTGCCTGTACAGTGTAATCCCCTGAAGCCAACTCTTGAGAAAGCTCTACACTCCAATTCCCTTGTGCATCTGTTGTCGTATTAAACGAGCGAACAACTCCTTGCGAATCTGTAACAGTCAAGCTTATAACAGTGCCAGAAACAACGCCTGTAGTATTACCAGCAATAATTGGTGTTGTATCATTACTAGTTTCTAGATCGTTAATTTGTATAGTTGGCGGCGTAATATCAATTACAGCATCAAGTTCTGCTATGGCTGAACCACCGCCTAAATCAGTTACTGTTGCACTGATTGATACACTTCCCTCAGGTAAATCGGCTGGCGGAGTAACACTCCACTGTCCGTTTGCATCAACAACCGTAGTTAAGGTAATAGTCGCACCTGTAGAGTCAGTGATCTGAACTTCAACAGACGAACCTACTTCTGCATTAAATGTATCACCGCTTATTTGTGGGGTTTGATCGTTGGTTTCACCAATCACATCAATAGTGATAGTTAACGCACTTGTATCAATAGTACCAGAGGCGCTTGCAGTACCTTCATTGCCAGCGTTATCGCTAATAGTAGCATCAACAGTATAGCTACCTTCAGCTAAAGCTACGGGTACTTCTACTGTCCAACTTCCATCTGCAATGACTTGTGCAGTGATTGTTTGCACTGCACCATTTGCGTCCGTTACAGTTAAAGTAACAGTTGAGCCTGTAGGTTCCCCGCTTACCGTACCTGATAGAGTTGGTGTAGTATCACTTGTATCACCTAGCGCATTTATGTTCACAACCGGCGCAGTTGTATCAACCTCCCCTGTGGTAGTGGCCGTGGTTTCATTACCTGCGTTATCG
>NZ_PNDP01000049.1:0-3137 GCF_005886415.1 Pseudoalteromonas sp. S327
GCACCAGAGGCGGTCCCTGGTTTACCCGCTGCATCGCTTACGCTTGCACTTACGGTAAAGTTGCCCTCAGCAAGGGCTGTTGTAACCGGAACTGACCATGTACCACTTGCGCCCACTGTGGCGGTAATGGTTTGCGCTACACCGGCATTGTCTGTCACAACAATTGTCACTTCACTGCCTTGTGGCGCATCACTTGTGCCGGAGATCGTCGGTGTCGTGTCGTTGCTAACGCCGTTATCTGTAATAACAAGGCTCGGTGGGGTTAAATCAATCTCACCGGTTTCGCTCGCGCTGCCGATATTACCCAGACCATCGTCTACCTCGGCGGTTACCGTGTATTCACCTTGTGCTAATTCACTCGGTGCATCAACGCTCCACACGCCACCGGTTACGGTGGTATCAACAGTCGTAATATTACCCGCGCTATCTTCAAACGTTAAGCTAATGGTGGTGCCATCTGCTGCATCGCTTGTCCCATTAATGGTTGGCGTGGTGTCGTTGGTATCGACCAAGGCATTAATGCTAATGCTTGGCGCGGTGGTGTTCAGCGTGGCGGTTTCACTAACCGTGGTGGTGTTACCGGCGGTGTCGCTCACACTGGCTTCAATGGTCAGCTCACCATCAACCAGTGCATTTGGTACATCAGCTGACCAGCTGCCACCCGCTTGGACTGTGGCTGTAAAGGTTTCGGTGGTAATGCCATCGCTAACGCTGATGCTAATTACCGTGCCGGCTGGTGCATTCGTGGTACCACTAATAGTTGGCGTGCTGTCGTTGGTAGCGCCTACAGTATCGAGTGTCAGAGTCGGGGCAAGGCTATCTATGCTGCCCGATTGCGTAGCGCCGCCTGTATTGCCCGCCGCATCCGTAATGCTGGCTTGTACACTGTAGCTACCATCAGGTAATTCTGGGCTGATTGCCTGCCAGTTGCCGTTGACATCAACGGTGGCGGTGAGCGGTGTTTCATCCCCATTACTGTCGGTGATTACAATCGTCACCACCGTGCCTTCTGGCTCAGTTGAAGTACCACTAATAAGTGGAGTACTGTCGTTACCAAGTCCCAGTGCATCCACGGTTACAACCGGGGTAATGGTATCTACATTGCCACTGCTGTTGGCGGTACTTTCATTGCCTGCGGCATCAGTAATACTGGCCGTTACAGTAAAGTCACCTTGTGCCAACGCACTTGGCACTTCAATATCCCAATGCCCATCCGTACCAACGGTGGTGGTAATGGTTTGCACAGCGCCGTCACTGTCGGTCACGGTGAGTGTTACCGTGCCGCCAATTTCGTTACTGGTGCCTTGCAGTGTCGGGGTTAAGTCGTTTATGTCGCCTACATTTTGTATCGTAAGCGTTGGCGCTTGCGTGTCGATAGTCGTGGTTTCACTCACGGTGGTTTCGTTGCCTACGCTGTCGCGTACGCTCACTTCAATCGTGCTTTCACCTTCACTGAGTGGTGTCGCTGGGGTGGCGCTCCACTCGCCGTTGGCATCAACAAGGGCGGTAATGGTTTGTGGGTTACCGTCACTGTCGGTCACCACAATCGTGACTTGTGCGCCTTCGCCTGCGTCACTTGTGCCGCTGATTATAGGCGTGTTGCTATTGCTTTGTGCATCCACCTCAACTGTGAGTGTAGGTGGTGTGTTATCAAAGTCATCTGAGCTGATTGTGCGTGTGTTCCCTGCTGCATCTGTGGCTGTGGCAATCACAGAGCCTACATCCAGTAGTGATACATCAAGCCCCACCAAAGACCAATTACCGTTGGCATCGGTTGTGGTGGTGTAAGTTACACCCACACCCCCGCCAATAAGTTGCTCGGTGATGGTGATTTCACTGCCTGCTGGCAGGTCAGACGTACCACTTAGGGTAACCAATAAACCAAGCTCGAAGGTCGGCGTAAAGGCAAGGATTGGTGGCGTTACGTCCACTTCGCCGCTGTCTGTCCCTGTGCCCGTGTTGTCCGCTGCATCCGTGATGCTCGCACTCACACTGTAGTTACCTTCAGCTAAATCAGTCGCTGGGGTGGCACTCCAATTACCATTCGCATCGGTTTGTACATCAATAGTTTGTACGGCATTGGCCGCATCCGTAAAGGTTATCGTAACGGTGCTGTTTGGTGCATCACTGGTGCCCGTAACTGTTGGTGTGCTGTCGTTGGTGAGCGCTGGTGCATCCACACTCACACTTGGCGCGGTGGTATCGATGTTACCGCTGCCGGTAATATCAGTGCTGTTACCTGCATCATCGCTAATGCTGGCCTCAATGCTGTACGGTCCTTCTGCAAGTGCAGTCGGTACTTCCACTGAAAAGTTGCCGCTCGCATCCACGGTGGTGGTAAAGGTTTGCTCGACTCCTAAATCATCGATAACCGTAAAGGTGATCACGGTGCCTTCAACCGCATCACTGGTGCCGCTTAGAGTCGGTGTAACATCGTTACTTGAACCTGGGCTGGTTAAATCAAGCGTTGGCGCAATGGTATCAACCTCCCCTGCACCTGTGGCGGTCGCTGTGTTACCCGCTGCATCGCTTACGCTTGCACTTACGGTAAAGTTGCCCTCAGCAAGGGCTGTTGTAACCGGCACTGACCATGTACCCGTTGCGCCCACTGTGGCGGTAATGGTTTGTTGTGCGCCGGCATTGTCTGTCACAATAATTGTCACTTCACTGCCTTGTGGCGCATCACTTGTGCCCGAGATCGTCGGTGTTGTGTCGTTGCTAACGCCGTTATCTGTAATAACAAGGCTCGGTGGGGTTAAATCAATCTCACCGGTTTCGCTCGCGCTGCCGATATTACCCAGACCATCGTCTACTTCTGCGGTCACTGTGTATTCGCCTTCAGCTAATTCACTCGGTGCATCAACGCTCCATACGCCACCGGTTACTGTGGTGGTTGTGGTGATTTCAGCGCCTGAACTGTCTACAAACGTTAAGCTAATGGTGGTGCCATCGGCTGCATCGCTTGTCCCATTAATGGTTGGCGTGGTGTCGTTGGTATCAACCAAGGTATTAATGCTAATGCTTGGCGCGGTGGTGTTCAGCGTGGCTGTTTCACTAACCGTGGTGGTGTTACCGGCGTTGTCGCTCACGCTGGCTTCAATGGTCAGCTCACCATCAACCAGTGCATTTGGTACATC
>NZ_PNDP01000005.1:0-101148 GCF_005886415.1 Pseudoalteromonas sp. S327
CCACAAGGCAGGGAAGTGACAATTGTTGTGACAGACAATGCCGGTGTAGCGCAAACCATTACCGCCACAGTGGGCGCAAGTGGTACATGGTCAGTTCCGGTTACAACAGCCCTTGCTGAGGGCAACTTTACCGTAAGTGCAAGCGTAAGCGATGCAGCGGGTAACACAGCGACCGCCACAGGTGCAGGGGAGGTTGATACCATTGCGCCAACGCTTGATTTAACCAGCCCAGGTTCAAGTAACTATGTTACACCGACCCTAAGCGGCACCAGTGATGCGGTTGAAGGCACCGTGATCACCTTTACGGTTATCGATGATTTAGGGACCCAGCAAACCTTTACCACCACCGTGGATGCGAGCGGCAACTTCTCAGTGGAAGTACCGACGGCACTTGCAGAAGGACCGTACAGTATTGAGGCCAGCATTAGTGATGATGCAGGTAACAGCACTGATATCACCGGCAGCGGTAACATTGATACCACCGCGCCAAGTGTGAGTGTGGATGCACCAGCGCTCACCAACGACAGCACACCAACAGTTACGGGCACCAGTGATGCACCAAACAGCACCGTCACGGTAACCTTTACCGATGCAGCCAATGCCGTACAAACTATTGATGTACAAACTGATGCGAATGGTAATTGGAGTGCCACCCCAGCGACTGATTTAGCCGAAGGAAACTACAGTGTGAGCGCGAGCATCACGGATGCAGCGGGCAACACGGGCACAGGGACAGACAGCGGCGAAGTGGATGTAACTCCACCGACTTTAGAGATCATTCCTTCGTTTGCCCTAGGCAATTTAGTCTCTCTTTCTGGGGATTCTGATTTACCAGAAGGGTCAGTGATCACAATTACCGAGTATTTAGTCGGTGGTTTAGTGGGCGCAACGTACACTGCTACCACGAATGCTGATGGCACATGGGGACTTGCCAACATAACAGTACCTCTGCTTAGTCTTGCGTATGTTACTGCAACTGCAAGTGATGCAGCCGGCAATGTTGCGAGCGTCAACTCACTTAATTTTGATAATGAAGCACCTGCGCTTACTGTTACTGTAGATGCATTATCGAATGATGCAACGCCTGTGATTTCTGGTGTTACTGATATGGTTCAAGGAACCGAGGTAGAACTAACCGTTGTAGATAGTGCAGGTCAAAGCCAGCAGTTTACGGCCATAGTTCAAGCTAATGGAAGTTGGTCTGTTGAAGTGCCAACCGAGTTAGCACAAGGGCAGTACACTGTTACCGCAGAGGTAAGAGACGATGTTGGTAATTTAACCACTGAGCAAGCACAAGGTGAAATAGACAGCATAGCACCTACTCTTAGCGTTAATCCTATCGACACTACAGCAGATACAACGCCAACCCTATCAGGCACCAGTGATGCCATAGGTGCTGATGTAATAATTAGCATTGATGGCCAAACCTTTTTTGCGGTAGTCGATGCTGATGGAAATTGGCAGGTAGAGGTACCAACTGCACTTACCGATGGTAACTATACGGCGCAAATTAATGTTGCTGACGACGCCAATAATATCACTAACACAACAATCGACTTAACAATTGATACTCAGATACCAATAGTCGCATTGGACGACATAACCGTATTTAACACAGATACGCCAGTTATTAGTGGTACATCTGGTGAACCTACTGGCACAAATGTAGATATTGTTATTACAGATAGTAATGGTGATACGCATACGTTAGCTGCTACGGTTGATGCAAATGGTAATTGGCAAACAACAGCGCCTAATTTACCTGAAGGAAATTACAGTGTTGTTGTTAGTATTACCGACGATGCTAATAATACAGGTTCAGCGACTGGAACAGGGCTTGTTGATACTCAAGCACCAACCATTACCATTGACGCATTAGGTACAATTAATAGCAGCACGCCTACTATTTCAGGTACATCTAATGAGGTTGAAGGTACTACAATTAATGTCACAATTACTGATGGTGATAGCATTGATACCTACACAACGACTGTGGGGGCAGGCGGGGCCTGGAGTGTTGATGTAACCACGCAATTAACTGATGGACAAGTGACAGTTTCAGCAAGCATTACTGATACAGCTGGTAACAGTAGTGAAGCAAATGCTACTGCTACGCTTAATACTAATGCACCTACCATTAATATAAACACCATTGTTGATACAAACGATCAAACACCTACGCTTTCTGGGTCAAGTAGTGCTGCAAATGGTACGTTAGTTACGGTTACTATTACCGATGTTAATAATGTCTCGCACACTGTTACAACAACTGTAACTGATAATACATGGAGTGTAGATGCGACAAATATCCTTCCTGAGGGCACGTTTACTGTTTCAGCCAGTGTGACTGAAGGTGGCTTAACCAGCAGTGCAACAGATACAGGGCTGATAGATTTAACAGGCCCAGAATTGAATATTACACCGCTACTAACGAGTAATGATACAACGCCTACAATTTCAGGTACAAGTACAGCCCCACAAGGCGCGATAGTCGCTATTTTGATTACAGATAGCTTAGGCGCAGAGCAAACAGTTAATGCCACAGTAGGTGCAAATGGCACATGGTCAGTTGCAGCTCCTTTATCGCTTAGCGAAGGCACGTATACTGTTACTGCATCAACAAGTGATACCGCGGGCAACCCTGTAAATACTAGCACTACCGGTGTGGTTGATATAACCGCACCAGTGGTTAGCATTAACGATATTGTAGGTAGTACAGATTTAACACCTAGCGTTTCTGGCAGTGTAACAGGTGCAGCCGTAGGAGATGTGGTTGCTGTGGTATTTACCGACTTCCAAGGTAATGCGCATACAGTCAATACAACGGTGCAAGCCGGTGGAACTTGGTCAGTAGAAGCAAGCAATAGTCTTTCGCAAGGGTCATATTCAGTAGAAGTATTTATTACTGATAATGCCGGAAATACAGGCAGCAATATCACTAACGCAAATATTGATACAATTGCGCCAGAAATTAGTATTGATCAAAGTTCATTAATACTTACCCAAGACAGCACGCCATTAATTAGTGGCACATCAAACGAGCCAAATACAAACGTTTTCGTTACGTTTACTGACTCAGCTGGCGCATCGCATCAAATTACCGTACAAACGGATGCTAATGGAGACTGGCAAGCCGCTGCAGACAACGTATTAGCAGAGGGGGTTTACAGTGTTTCGGCAACGATTACTGATAGCGCAGGAAATACCTCTGTTGATAGTAAAACAGGTGGCGAAGTAGATACAGTAGGGCCAGAGCTTACTATTGTGCCTTCGTTCGTATTAGGACAGCTAGTATCTTTATCTGGTACTTCCGATTTAGGTGAAGGTAAAACAGTCACCGTTAATTTAGAACTAGCAGGTGATTTGGCTAACTTAACTTACGATGTAACCACCGATGCCAATGGTGATTGGGAGTTATTAGGCCTAGCGGTTAATATTATTGGCTTATCAGTTGTTGAAGCCTCCGCAACTGATGAAGCGGGTAACACCACCACTATAACGACGGCAGATGTAGATGCTTCAACGCCGTTACTTAATGCGGTGGTTGACTTTGTAGCTGGCGAGGGTGATTTACCAGTAATTAGCGGTACGACCGACCAAGCCCCAGGCACCGAAGTGCTAGTTAGAGTGGTAGATAGCGATAACATAGCACAAGATTTGGTTGCTATAGTGCAGGCAGATAATTCATGGATTGTACAGGTTCCTCAATCACTTGCTGAGGGCGTGTTTACTGTAACTGTAAATGTATTAAGTGAAGTCGGGATCACAGCTACACAGCTGCTAAGCAGTGTAGTAGATACCATCTCGCCAACGCTTAATTTGCAAGTGATTGGTACAACGTCAGATTCTACTCCAATTATTCAAGGGACCAGTGATTTAATTAATGGAGTGGTAGAGATACAGCTGGACGGAGGTTCAGTACTAACAACAACAGTGAATGCAGCAGGGCTATTTTCACTGGAGGTTGATGCGCTGACTGAAGGGCAGCATGTTGCCAACGTGAGTATCACTGATGATGCCGGCAATGTAGTAACACAAACGCTCGAGTTTGTTGTTGATACGTTAGTGCCTGTGGTAGATATTTTACCGTTGAGCATCAGCAATACTGACATTCTAACTATTTCTGGTACTTCTGAAGAAGCTCAAGGCACAGACATTGATGTAACTGTGATAGATAGTAACGGCAACGCAACAGTATTTGATGCCCTTGTTGGTAGCGATGGCACGTGGTCATTAGTAACCACTAGCCTACCTGATGGTATATATAGTGTATTCGCTAGTATTACTGATGCTGCGGGTAATGTAGGCCAGTCTGCTACTGAGCAAGTGACGATTGATACCATACCGCCATCGTTAGAAATAGACGCCTTTGGTGTACTTAATACATTAACGCCTACTATTACTGGCACCAGTGACGAAGAAACCGGTAGCTTAATCACGGTTAATATTACCGACTCTGCAAACACACTTTATGAAGTTACTACAACAGTATTAGGAGATGGCACGTGGCTTGTTGTTGCACCTTTACTTGCTGAGGGCGATTTAACCGTCGAGGCTATTAGTATTGATAACGCAGGCAATATAGCAACGGTGACGCAAACGGGCGTTGTGAGCACCACTTTACCGAGTCTATTAATTAACCCAATAATAGATACAAGCGATACAACCCCTACTATTAGTGGTACTACCGATGTAATAAACGGTAATGTAGAAGTTGTTATTACAGATAGCAGTGGTAATGCAACAACCTATAACATTCAAGCTATTGCTGGTGTATGGACATTAATACCGACCACTCCATTAGCTGAAGGTGCATTTACGGTTGATGCAACAGTCGAAAACTTAAACCTTACAAGCTCCACAAGTCTTAATGGCATAGTTGACTTAACTCCGCCTACAATTGAAATTAATGAACTTGCAGTTACGAATAACTCACTGCCAACCATCTCAGGTACAAGTGATGCTCCGGCAGGTACAACCATAAGCGTAGTACTTACTGATGCTAATAGTGATTCGCAAACATTAACTGCGCAAGTGGCAGGTAACGGAACTTGGTCAGTCACAGCTGTTACGCCGCTTAGTGAAGGCGGTTTTAGTGCTACTGCAACAGTGAGTGATGCTGCAGGAAACTCATCAAGCGATACCATGGTTTCAAGTACTGATTACACAGCACCTATTGTATTTATAGACCCTATTGCAGTAGGCCAAGATACCACACCGACTATTACAGGCTCGGTAACCGGAAGTTTTGCTGGAGCTGCAGTTATGGTGATGTTTACTGACGCACTAGGTGAAACACACAATGTTTCAACAACAGTAAACCCAGATGGGTCGTGGAGTGTTACAGCTTTGCAGCCTCTTAGTGAAGGGAATTACAGTGTTGATGTAAACGTACTTGATAATGCAGGTAATACCGGCGAGCAATCAATAAGCAGCATAGTTGATTCAGGCATAGTAATTAACTCTGGTTTAGAATTAACAGGCGATAGCACACCTAAGATCACCGGTACCGCAGGAGCAAATGAAGATATTACCATAAGCTTTATAGATGAAAGCGGTACTGTTGTAACCAAGGATACAACAGCGGGTGAGACAGGTGTATGGAGCGTATCACCAGACAATGCTTTATTCGATGGAGCATACACTGTAACGGCTACCGCTACTGATGAATCTGGAAATGTTACTTCAAGTGGTGATTTATCTGGATTGGTTGTTGATACTACGCCAATAAGTTTTCAGGTTAGTTACTATCATGGATTGTTAGGCTTAGGTCTGACTGCCATAGGCACTGTAGAAGAGGGTAGTAGTGTATACGTCGTAGGGAATAACTTGCTTGGTCTTGATGTGCTAAATATTAATCTTAATGTATTAGAAAGTTCTACAGAGGTTCAATCGGATGCTAATGGTGAGTGGAGTTACTTATTGTCTGTACTCGATTTAGGTTCTTGGAGCGACTATCGTTTTATCACCATTGATGAAGCCGGTAACTACTTAGTTAAAAATTTATACAATAATGTTATTGACCAAGGATATAACTCCGAGTTAGTTTCAGCTGAAAATAATTTGAGTACAGCTGAAAGTACATTCGGATTAGGCGATAGTATTGCAGAATCATTTAGCGAAGATTCAGCATTAGGTGATACAAAACCTAATGAAATTTCAGGCAGCACCGTATTAAGCATTGACACGATTGATTTAGGTAACTTAAGTGGCCTATCAACACCTAAGCAAACAGTGCAAGTGAGTTCGGCGGAGCCGCTTAATATTAATGACGTAATCATTGATGAAGATGCAGAGCAGCTTATAGCGCTAAATACACTGGTTGAGGATGAAGGCTCTGCAATTGCTTATAGCCCTGCACAAAGTGGAGGAAGTGTTGATGAGGCAGCGCCAGCGGTTGATGTTCAAAATCAATCAGAGGAAATGATTAAACACTTAATTGAAAATGGTAATAACCAAACAGATATTTAAATCAGTAACCCACTTCAGTTAAATAACTGAAGTGGGTTACTAAAACTCACTTAATCAAAAGTGTGGTTATTATTTTGTGCTAAGTAGTAAAACTAAAAAAGCCCTTACTGAGACTTCAATAAGGGCTTTTTTAATAAATTAGGATAGATAAAAGCAGTTAAGCTTTTAGGTTACGAACCAGCTTGCTGTCGGTATTAACTACACTACCGCCTTGGTCGTAAGTCATACTGGTTGGGGCGCCAATTAAAATATCTTTTAATTGTTTTACACTTAAGTGTGCTTGGCGGGCAGCATGTGAGTTTACTTTATTTTGTTTTTGGCACTGCGCTAACTGCGCTTTAACTTGCGCTACTCGTTCAGTCACTTCAGGGGCATTTTCATCATTTGCAGCAAAAAGTTTATTCAATTCTTTATCGAGCTGCGTAAGCTTTGTTAAAAAAGACATTTTTTGTTGGGCAAGTTCTTTTAAACCTTCACCTCTGCGAGAGGCAATAATACTAAGCTCTTCGTTTAATAACGCATATAATGAATCCAAGCATTTAACTTGTTCATTTAATTTAACGCTAATTAAACTATTGTGATCAGCCATATACGTTAAACTCAAAATCAGCTAAGTTTTTAGTCAGCTTTTCAGCATCAATTTGGTATTTACCTTCGGTAATCGCTTTTTTAAGTTCAGCGACCTTTTCACTATCAAAGCCAGATGATTGCTGTGCTTTATCTTGCAGGGTTTTTAACTGCTGTGCTTGTGGCGTCAGGCTCACTGAATCGCTCGCCGCTTTAGGCGAAGGAGTCTGTGTTGTTTGTGTACTTGCAGCGTTATCTTTTTTAATATCAACTTGTTGCTGTTTAGCGTTTGTAAGCGCATTAGCTTGTTGATTACTGCCATTAACTTGATTAACCATAATAATAAACCTGTATATTACCCAACTTATGCCAAGTTATCGGCATATACATAAGATACTTTAGTATAAATCGAAATTAAATATTTACTTGCACAGACTCTACACCATCTACGCGTGCATTCAAAATTTTACCGGATTTTTTATTCTTTATCTGTACTTGCTCACCAAGGGTGCCATCTTCGAGTGCTATCCCCGTGGTTTTTATTCTAAGTCCTTTAATACTCGCATAAATATTAACAGCGTCGCCTTTGCAAACCATACAAATTTGGTTAAGCAAAACCGGCATACCGCTTCTTATATTTCGCTTACTGCGGCTGCCAATAAGCATTAAAGGGTCATCTAAATATTGTACCCTAACAAACTGCGAAGGCTTCATTTGTACGCTTAAATGAGACTTAGTAATAACTTCACCACGGGCTAGATTTGCCGTGGCAACCACAACGGGCGCCATTTTAACTATTCTTACATGGACATATTGAGTCCAGCTTTGCGCATCGTTACATTTTATTTGTACAGTCACCTGGCGTGTAAATGGCGGCTCATTTGGCACGACTAATTCTGGCTCGTTTTCGCATACTCTATCAGGAATGCGGCTATCGAGAGCAAGCGCGGTAATCTCCACATTTTTTTCAAGTGGCACGGTAACTTGCTCTGCAATATGAGAAATTGCTATTTCTTGTAATAAATCTTTAGTAAACACTTTTGCATGCAAAGGTGTTGCTAAGCAGAGGCTAGCAAGAAAATAAAAAACACTGTATCTTCTGACTTTTTTTAACAAACTCATAATGTTTCGACTATGCTTATGGTTTCAAACAGGGTATAAATATTTTGCGTCAAAAAGTAGACGCTCCCGCGATGTTATGTAGCTTTATAAACAGAAAGCAATTATCGTTCCGCATTATTTGTTTTCTTTAGGAGATTTGAATGGCAGGCATTTTAGACTCAGTAAACCAACGCACCCAGTTGGTTGGGCAGAACCGCCTAGAATTACTATTATTTAAGCTCAGAGGGCGTCAGCGTTTTGGGATCAATGTATTTAAAGTAAGAGAAGTACTGCAATGTCCTCCTTTAACGAGTATGCCTAAATCAAATGCATACATTCGGGGTGTGGCGCATATTCGTGGTCAAACTATTTCAGTTATCGACTTATCAATGGCCGTAGGCGGCCGCCCTATTGAAAATGTAAAAGACAGCTTCATTATAATTGCAGAATACAATCGTTCAGTGCAGGGCTTTTTAGTTGGCGGCGTTGAGCGAATTGTTAACATGAACTGGGAAAAAATAATGCCACCTCCGTCAGGAGCAGGGCGTTACTCTTATTTAACTGCCGTTACCGAGATTGAAAACGAATTGGTCGAAATTCTCGATGTAGAAAAAATCTTAAACGAAATTTGTCCAGTAAATACCGAGGTTAGTGCCGACCTTGCTGCCGATAGTGCAATACAAAAAGACTTAGGCGAGCGCATTGTATTTATTGCCGACGATTCAGCTGTTGCACGTAACCAAGTAAAAAGAGCACTTGAGCCACTTGGCGTGCAAACTGAGCTTGCAAAAAATGGTAAAGAGGCTTTAGTTAGGCTTAAAGAAATAGCCGAGCTTGATTGTAAAAATGATATTACTGAGCGTGTAGGTTTACTTATCTCTGATGTTGAAATGCCTGAAATGGACGGCTATACATTAACAGCAGAAATTAAAGCAGATCCAAAATTAGCGCCTCTACATGTTATTTTACACACTTCTTTGAGTGGGGTGTTTAATCAGGCGATGATCGAAAAAGTAGGCGCGGATGATTTTATAGCAAAATTTAACCCTGATGAATTGGCAACAGCAGTTAAAAAATGGGTTCATTGCGACTAAACAACAATAGGTGTTATTAATTTGAATAATAAAGATTTGCAGCAAAGTGACTACGATCAGTTTCGCTCATTTTTAGAGCAGCAATGTGGTATTGTGCTAGGCGAAAACAAGCAGTATTTAGTAAAAAGTAGGCTTGCGCCGCTTATGGCTCGTTTTAATGTTGAATCTTTATCACAATTAGTGAGTAAAACGCTTGGCCCTCATGAGCGGCAACTTAGAGCCGCTGTAGTTGATGCCATGACCACTAACGAAACCTTGTGGTTTAGGGATCAATACCCATTTGAGCTTTTAAAAAATAAATTGTTTCCAGAGTTTAAAGACGCCCGCCGACCATTAAAAATTTGGTCAGCGGCCAGCTCTTCAGGCCAAGAACCATACTCTATTGCCATGTCAGTTGCTGAGTTTCAGGCCAAGCAACCGGGCGTGTTGCGTATGGGGGCTCAAATTATTGGTACAGATATTTCTAACACAATGCTCGATATGTGTAAAAACGCTGAATATGATGCGTTGGCATTAGCGCGAGGCCTATCAGCAGAGCGCCGTAAAAAGTACTTTATGGATAGCGGCAACGGCATGGCAAAAGTTATCGACTCAGTTAGAAAACAGGTGAGCTTTAGACATTTAAACTTGCTTGATTCTTACGCCTTAATGGGGAAGTTTGATATTATTTTTTGCCGCAATGTCCTTATATATTTTTCACCAGAGGTTAAAGCAAAAATAATTGGTCAGTTTGCCCAAGCACTAAACCCAAAAGGGTATTTATTTTTAGGTGCGTCGGAGTCGATGACGGGCTTAAGTAACGAGTTTGATATGGTTCGTTGTAACCCTGGAATCATCTACCAAAAAAAATAATCCTATCACTTTGTTATTAAAAAACGACGTTCTTAGCGTCGTTTTTTTATTTAATAACAACCCTCTATAAAAAAATAACGTAACTAAAAACTACTGGCTTATAAATTGCTTTAACTTAAGCAAGTCAATTTTTTGGAGAACGTTATGGCTATCAGTTTTGATAAAGCATTAGGTGTGCATCCGCATGCAATGTTGATCCGCTCACAGCGGGCAGAAGTACTTGCCACAAATATAGCGAATGCTGATACGCCTGGCTATAAAGCAAAAGATATCGACTTTGCCTCAGCATTAAAAGCGGCAAGGTCAACTCAGCAAAGCGGCAATAGCATGGTTACTACCAATGAAAAACACATTGCTGGCGGTACTCGAAGTGCAGGTGGTTCTGAATTATTTCGCAATCCAAATCAAGGAGATACAGGCGATGGTAACTCAGTTGATATACAGGTGGAACGAAACTTGTATACACAGAATGCGATGGAGTATCAGGCAAGCCTGCAATTTTTAAGTAGTAAATTTAAGGGCCTGAATAAAGCGCTCGGTAGTCAAGGATAATAATTATGAGTTTATATAACGTTTTTGATATTTCAGGCAGTGGTATGAGTGCGCAAAATGTTCGCTTAAATACCACCGCGAGTAATATTTCGAATGCTAATACAATTAGTTCATCCCAAGACAAAACTTACCGAGCACGCCAACCTGTATTTGCTGCCGAGCTGACAAAAGCGTCTGCCTCAGCCAGCAACCCTCAGGGCTCCGCTGTTGGTGTTAAAGTGCTGGGAATTGTTGAGAGTAACAAACCACTACAAATTGAATATAACCCTAATCACCCAAGTGCGGATGAAAATGGCTATATCTATAAACCCAACGTTAATGTTGTTGAGGAGATGGCAAATATGATCTCTGCTTCTCGCTCTTATCAAACAAACGTGCAAGTTGCCGATGCAGCTAAGCAAATGTTAAGCAAAACGCTGTTACTTGGGCAGCGATAACCGAGGGTAGGTTATGAGTAACGATATTAGTACTAGTTCATCTTTTTTGGACTCTATAACTTGGCAAGAGACCCAAGTAGCGACGACCACTGAAGAGAGCGATGCATTAACGCAGGAAGATTTTTTCTCGTTGCTAACTCAGCAGCTATCGTATCAAGATCCGAGTAATCCGGCTGATAACGATCAGATGATTGCGCAAATGACTAATTTTACCATGGCGCAAGGCATCGCAGATTTAAACACAAATTTTGAGTCACTTGCCTCGTCAATGACCTCAAACTCTGCCTTACAAGCATCAACGCTGGTTGGTAAGCAAGCGCTTTTAGAATCTAATACGCTTGAGCTTGGCGAAAGCGGAGAGGCAAAAGGGTCTGCGGTTGCTGAAGAAGCCGTTGATAATTTAACAATTAAAGTCACAGATGCTTCTGGGCAACTGGTTAGAACTATCGATATGGGTTCGCAAGCAGCGGGTGCAGTGCGCTTTAGCTGGGATGGTAATAATGAATCCGGTGAGCGCCTACCAGAGGGTGAATACACCATTACTGCAGAGGGCAGTACCAACGGCGAGTTTTCAAGCTTACCGGTGGCAACATTCAAAAACATTGAAAGCGTTAATATCAATGGCTCTAGTGGCATTATTATTAACACTAAAGAGGGTGCGGTTAGGTTGACTGATGTCGCAGAGATCGCATAACCAATTAAAAAGTATTTCGCCTGCTAGCAGGCTATTAGATTAAAAGTTAGAGGTGAATTATGAGCTTTAATATCGCACTTACAGGCCTAGCTGCCGCTCAAAAAGACTTAGACGTAACAGCAAATAATATTGCTAACGTAAACACCACCGGTTTTAAAGAATCGCGTGCTGAATTTGCCGATGTATACGCTGCATCTGTTTTTAGTGCAGGTAAAACTAAAAACGGTGATGGTGTGCAAACAACCATGGTTGCACAGCAATTCCACCAAGGGTCACTGCAATTTACTAACAACTCGTTAGACTTAGCGATTACCGGCGAAGGGTATTTTGCAATGACCGACGATATTTCGTCGCAAGATTTAACCTATACTCGTGCAGGTGCATTTAAGCTTAACCAAGATAACTTTATGGTTGACGCCAAAGGTAATTACTTACAAGCTTTTCCGGTTGATGCATCAAGTGGGGACACCACATCGGTAAGTCTAAGTACAACTAACCCAATTCAAATTCCTGACTCATCAGGTTCGCCTCGCGCAACCGAAAACGTATTTTTATCGTTCAACTTAGATGCAACAGCTGATGCAACAGGCCTCGATTTTGATCCGACATCGAACGGTACCTATAATTCGTCGACGTCTACTACTGTTTACGACTCATTAGGTGAACCACATATTCTGCAATACTTTTTTGTAAAAGAAGAAGATGCAGCTGCAGGTGGTACAGACAATAGCTGGGAAGTATACGCTACGCTTGATGGTAAAGTGGTAAACGGTACATCTGGTGCAGAGCAAACAACTACACCATATACACCTATTACCACACTTGGTTTTGATTCTAGCGGTTTACCCGCCACAACAGATGGTGTAGCAAATACTAACACCACCACGTTTGATGAAATTAATTTACCGGCAGGTGCAGGTACTGGTTTATCGTCAATGCTTGATAACGGCGCAACATTCCCAAGTACAGGGATTGAGCTAAACTGGCGTGATGAAAACAACACAGCTGGCCGTATTCCAACTCAGTACTCAAGTGGCTTTGAAGTAAAAGCACTTGACCAAGATGGTTCTACAGTGGGTCGTTTAGCGGGTATTGATATTGGCACAGACGGTAAAATTGTTGCCTCATACAGCAATGGCGACTCAACCTATTTAGGCCAAGTTGCTATGGTTCGCTTTCCAAACTCTCAAGGCCTTTCGCAAGTAGGCGATACCAGCTGGAAGCAAAGTATAGACTCTGGTGAGCCAGTGGCCGGTGAAGCAGGCTCGGGTACTTTTGGTAGTATTAATTCATCCGCGCTTGAGCAATCTAATACCAACTTAACAAACGAATTAGTTGATTTGATTACCGCTCAACGTAACTACCAAGCGAACTCAAGAGCGCTTGAAGTTAACTCAACAATTCAGCAAAGTATTTTGCAGATTCGATAAGTTAACCTTATTTTTGGTTAAGATTTTAAGGCTGCATTTTTGCAGCCTTTTTTGTAGCTATGTCGCTAAAACTAGTCTAGCTGAACCGTTCAATACCTTCCTTATATTGCGTCAAATTTAACCTGGCATCTATTTTGCATTTATCAACTCAGAGATTTTTTATGTGAGTCGATGTTATGGACAAAATGGTCTACATTGCAGCCTCTGGCGCTAAGCAAAGCCTACAAGGGCTTGCACTTAAAGCCAATAATTTGGCAAACGCAAACACCACGGGTTTTAAAGCTGACTTTGCGCAAGCGCGCTCTATGCAAGCATTTGGCGAGGGCTTGCCTACCCGAGTGTTTTCAATGCAAGAGCGACCAGGTTCTAACATGACCTCTGGCGGCATAATCGAAACAGGGCGAGATTTAGATATTGCCATGAGCGATAACGCCTGGCTTGCGGTTCAAGATGACTCAGGAAACGAAGCCTATACAAAAGTAGGCACGCTAAACATTACTGCACAAGGTATGTTGGTAACAAGTCATGGCCGTCAAGTTATTGGCGAAGGTGGCCCCGTAATTTTACCGGTTCCTATTGAAAAAATAAGTTTTAGTGAAGATGGCGCCATACAGGTTCGCCCTCAAGGGGCGCCTGCAAATTTTTTAGAAGAAGTAGACACGCTGCGCGTTGTTGAAGGAAACAGCAGAGAGCTTGAAAAAGGCAACGATGGTTTATTTAGACCTGTACCAGGGCAAACCGTCGATACCTCTGAAAATGTAAAAGTGTTAAGTGGTGCACTGGAAATGTCTAACGTTAATCCAGTTCACGAAATGGTCGATATGATCAACCACCAACGTCAATTTGAGTTACAAGTAAAACTAATGAAAACAGCTGAAGAGATTGACGAACGTCAAGATCAGTTGATGCGCATAGTTTAACTTTAAAATGAGGGCATACTTATGAATCCTGCATTGTGGATAAGTAAAACAGGGCTAGACGCTCAACAAACTGATATATCAGTTATTTCAAATAACTTGGCGAATGCCAGTACCGTAGGTTACAAAAAAAGCCGCGCTATTTTTGAAGATTTATTGTATCAAAACATCAACCAACCTGGCGGGCGCTCATCACAAGATACCGAGCTGCCATCTGGCCTAATGCTAGGCGCTGGTGCAAAAGTGGTTGCTAACCAAAAAGAGTTTACGCAAGGTAATATGCTCACCACCGAAAACTCACTCGATTGGATGATTTCAGGCGAAGGCTTTTTTGAAGTGCTGCAACCCGATGGCAATATTGCGTATTCGCGTAATGGGCAATTTACTACCGATGAAGACGGCCGCATTGTTACCTCAGGTGCAGGTTTTGTTGTTCAGCCCGAAATGAATGTACCCGATGATGCGCAATCAATTACAGTTTCTCAAGATGGTGAAGTATCTGTACGCGTTGCAGGGCAAGCCGATAACGTGGTAATTGGCCAGCTAACAATTAGTGACTTTATTAATCCATCGGGTCTTGAGCCAATTGGTCAAAACCTTTACACCGAAACCGCTGTTAGTGGTGCGCCTGTTCAAGGTAATCCAGGTGTAGAAGGCTTAGGTACTATTATTCAAGGCTCGCTTGAGACATCAAACGTTAATGTAACGGAAGAATTGGTTAACCTTATCGAAACTCAACGTGTTTACGAAATGAACTCAAAAGTAATCTCGGCCGTTGACGAAATGATGAGCTACATCAATCAACAGTTATAACCGTGCACAAGGGGATAGTTATGCGTAATGTTATTTTATTTGCAGCAGGCACCTTATTTTTAAGTGGCTGTGTTTCTACGCAAAATAGTGAAGTGGTTCAAGATGACCCCTACTACGCACCCATGTACCCAGAGCCTGTAGCAGAGCCTGTTGTTGCAACGGGTTCGTTGTTTAACACCAATACATTTAATGATTTGTATTCAGACAAAAAAGCACTTAGAACCGGCGATATAATTACCGTTAAGCTTGAAGAGTCAACACAAGCTACAAAAGCCGCTAAAACCGAAACCGATAAAGAAACCGAAGCCAGCCTAGACCCCGTTATTGGGTTAGGTGGTTTACCAGTAAATATAGGTGGCGACAGTATTCAGTTTGGCATTGGTAGTGATTCATCATTTACCGGTGACTCTAAATCAAATCAGTCAAACAGTTTAGTGGGCGACATCTCGGTGAATGTTATGCGTGTTTTACCCAATGGTAACTTAGTTATTCGTGGTGAAAAATGGCTAACACTTAACACCGGCGAAGAGTTTATTAGGCTCGAAGGGCTTGTACGTCCGCAAGATGTAAGCGCCGATAACACGGTTGAGTCGAATAGAATAGCTAATGCCCGAATTCAATATTCAGGTAAAGGACAAACACAAGAAGCGCAAAGCCCAGGGTGGTTAACACGTTTCTTTAGTAGCTCGTTATTTCCGTTTTAGAGGATAGTAGTATGAATAGCATTAAAGCGTTTATTTTGATCATACTGCTAGGCTGGCAATTTTCTGCCAGCGCCGAGCGTATAAAAGATGTCTCTATGGTTGAAGGCGTACGTGCTAACCAATTGGTTGGCTATGGTTTAGTGGTGGGGCTACCTGGTACTGGAGAGCAAAACTCTTACACGCAACAAAGTTTTAGAGGCATGCTAAACAGTTTTGGTATTACGCTGCCTTCAACACAAAGCCCTAAAATTAAAAACGTAGCAGCAGTGGCAGTCCATGCTGAGCTTCCGCCGTTTAGAAAGCCGGGTCAAACAATTGATATTACGGTATCTTCTATTGGCAGTGCAGGCAGTTTACGTGGCGGCACCTTGCTCCAAACTTTTTTAAAAGGGGTGGATGGAAACGTATACGCCATAGCACAAGGTAGCCTAATTGTGGGTGGTTTAGGAGCACAAGGGCTTGATGGCAGTAAAGTGGTCATTAACACCCCGACAGTTGGCCGCGTACCTAACGGAGCCACTGTTGAACGCGAAGTTAAAAGCCCTTTTATGCAAGGCGACTACATTACTTTTAACTTAAACCGCCCAGACTTTACAACGGCAAAACGTTTAGAAGCAACAATTAACAACTTGGTAGGCCCTAATAGTGCACAAGCTATTGACGCTGCCTCAGTACGCGTTATTGCGCCACGTGATGCATCGCAACGAGTGTCTTATTTATCAACGCTTGAAAACCTAGAGTTTAAGCCTGCTGACACTTCAGCCAAAATTATTGTTAATTCACGTACGGGAACGATTGTCATTGGCAAAAATGTGAAGCTACAGCCTGCGGCAATAACCCATGGCGGCCTAACAGTCACAATTGCTGAACAGCAAAATGTAACGCAGCCTAATCCATTAGCAGAAGGCGAAACCGTTGTTACACAGCAAAGTATTATTGACGTTAATCAAGATGATTCTCGTGCGTTTGTATTTAACCCCGGCGTTAGCTTAGATGACTTAGTGCGTGCTATAAATGAAGTAGGCGCAGCACCTGGAGACCTAATGGCTATTTTAGAAGCGCTTAAAGAAGCGGGTGCAATTAACGGGCAGCTTGTTGTTATTTAATTATTTTTAAGAATGTTTACCCTTCCAAATAAAGCTTAAGTACTCAAAAGGTACTTAAGCTTTTTACTGTTTACCTTTCTTTGGCTCAATTTTTGCATTTCTTAAAGCATTATTCATTTTTGTGTCAAAAAGCTGATGGAAACAAATCACCTCGATAAGCAAAACTTTTTTGATTTAAGTAATCTTAATACTTTACGTCAAGACGCTTTAAACAGCGGTGATGCATCTACTGATGCCTCTAAAGCGGCGCTAAAAAAAGCAGCGGCACAATTTGAAGCTATTTTTACCCAAATGCTTCTAAAAGGGATGCGTAAAGCCAACGAAGCATTTGAAGATGAAGACAGTCCGTTTAACTCTAGCGGCGTAAAGTTTTTTGAAGAAATGCACGATCAGCAGCTCTCTTCTGAGCTTTCATCAAATGGGTCTTTAGGTTTGGCTGATTTAATTGTTCAGCAGCTCTCACCAGATGCTGAGAACTTTATGCCTGGCTCAGTATTAAGAACTACTAACGACTTTATGAGTGATAAACGCGCAGGCTCTGAACTGCCGCACGAAAAGGGGCACAGTGTAAAGCAAGCAAATAAAGATGACTTAGTAGTCAGCAGTGCGGCAACACAAACTAAAACCACAACACAGCCTACACAGCAGTCGTCGTTTAATAATGCTGAAGAGTTTGTTAGTGCAGTGTGGGAGCATGCTAAAACAGCGGCAGAAAAAATTGGTTTAAACCCTGCAGTAATGGTGGCCCAAGCGGCACTTGAGACGGGTTGGGGTAAGCATATTATTAATAAAAGCGACGGGAATAGCTCAAATAACCTGTTCAATATTAAATCAGATAAAAGCTGGGAAGGCGATAAAGCAAGTAAAGTAACGCTTGAATTTGAGCAAGGTACCCCTGTTAAAAAGCAAGCAAGTTTTAGAGCTTACGATTCTATAAAAGAAAGCGTGAACGACTTTGTCGATTTTTTAACGCAAAACCCACGCTACGAAGAAGCATTACAAAAAACAGCGCAGCCAACCGAATTTTTAGATTCGCTACAAAAAGCAGGCTATGCAACCGATCCTAATTACGCGAGTAAAATAAAAAAAGTGCTAAATAGCAGTGAGCTTAAAAATATTGCAACAAGCGCGTTTACCCAAGGAGTGAAGTAATATGTCGTTTAGTTTATTAAATATTGCCAGTGCTGGGGTGCGTTCAAGCTCTGAGCTGTTGCAAACGACCAGTAAAAACATCACCAATGTAAATACAGAAGGCTACGTACGTGAGCGCACTGAATTTACCACGATGGTTGATAACCAAGTAGGTCGCGGCGAAACATACAGGTTATTGAACGAGTTTGCCCAGTCGCAGTTAAACCGCGACACGTCAAATAAATCGTTTTTTGATCAATTTGTAACAGAAGCCAACCGTGTTGATACTATTTTTTCAGAAGAGTCTAATAACTTATCAACGGGCATAAATTCATTATTTAATAACGTGCAAGAGGCGCTAAACCAGCCCTCTTCGTCGGTTGCTCGCTCATTAGTAATGACCGATGCGCAAAGCTTAGTTGATCAAATGGATAGGCTTTCGGGTATCGTGCTTGAGCAACAAGGTATAGTGAATGAGCAGCTTGAGATTTTTTCTGAAGAAGCCAACTCACTCATCCAAAATATAAATACGTTAAACCAAGAAATTGCAGTCGTAAATGGCACAAATAACGCATCAAGCGCAAGCTCTATTTATAACCAGCGCGACTTAGCGATTCGTGAATTATCAGAGCTTGTTGATATAGAAACACTTGATGGCCCTAATGGCGAAAAACTCGTCTTTATGGGCAGCGGTGAATCTTTAGTTATGGAAAACGGTACATTTAACTTGTTTTCACTGTCGGGCGACCCCGATCCTAATTTTAAAGAATTGACGCTTGACGTTAATGGCGGCAAAGCTGTGCCGCTAGAAATAGATGCAACTAAATTAAAAGGCAAAATTGGCGGCTTGTTGGCTTTTAGAGACGACATACTCGTGCCTGCACAAAACCAAATTGGCCAAATGGGATTGGCCATTGCAGATGCGTTCAACGAGCAAAATAAATTGGGTATGGATGCTAACGGCGAGCTAGGCGGTGATATATTTAATATACCTACCGTGGGTGCTTATGCATACCAAGCTAATACCGGCGGCGCCAGCTTAACTGCCACGCTTGAGGCTGGTAAAGGCAGTGAACTGCCTGCCAGCGACTTTATTGTTACTTATACCGCTAATGCAAATGAAGTGAGCATTCAGCCTATAGATAATAAAGGGGAGCCGATAGGCAGCGCCTCTTTAGCGATTATACCGCCATCAGGTGTTATCGACTCAGATGATATTACGAGTGGGGAGTCGTTTGGTTTACAAATTGATGTAGCCGGTACTGGTAATACAGGTGATCAGTTTCAAATCAAACTTAACTCAGAGGCGGCAACCAGTATTTCCCTTGCGACAAGCCGCGGTGAAGACTTAGCACTGGCATCGCCTATTCGTACAGCTAACAGTATAGATAATGTAGGTACAGCGACTATTTCAGCCGGAGAAGTAACAAGTGTTACCTCGGGTGGCTTTAACACTACCCCTGGTTTAGCCAATGGCGATATCACGTTAGTTAAAACAGGCACTGCAAACGAATATCAAATTACAGATGCAAATGGCACCACAACCTTTACTATAACGCCTCCAGCAGAAGGTGTGCTGGCTCAGGCTGGCGTACCTTATAGCAACTATGGCTTTGATTTTGACATAGAAGGCACGCCAGCCACTGGAGACACCTTTACCCTTGAATTTAACGAAGGCGGTTTTGATGATAACCGTAATGGTTTAAAGCTCGCTGATTTACAAAATGGCGAATTAGTGCGTAAAAATGTAGTGACAACAGCCACTGCCGACAATCACGAAACGTTTAATCAAGCCTATTCAGGGTTAGTGAGTGATATTGGCGTAGTAACCGGCCAAGCCATTACCAGTGCCAGCGCATTTGATGCGTTAGCAGAGCAATCAGAAGCGTGGTATGAGTCGCTCTCAGGTGTAAACCTAGATGAAGAGGCTGCCAATTTACTGCGTTTTCAGCAATCATATTCAGCATCAGCTCAAGTGTTGGCTGCAGCTCAAGAAATTTTTGACACCTTATTAAGTGCAGCGAGGTAATTATGCGTTTATCAAATAACTTAATGTACCAAAACAACATTAATAAAATACTCGATAGCCAACAAAGTGTTGCTAATGCACAAGAGCAAGTAACGACAGGGCAGAAGTATTTAACTACCTCAGAAGCACCTGCTGCTATTTCGCAAGGGATGCTTTACTCAAATAAAATACAAACAAATGAGCAGCATGCTAAAAATATTGACCAATTAACTGGCCGCCTAGAAACTGAAGAAACCATCTTACAAAGTATAAATACTAATATTCAGCAAGCCCAAGAGCTAGCTATTCAAGCGGGCAATGGTGCTTATACTCAAGATGATTTAGAGTCTATCGCGGCTGAGCTGAGTGAAATACAAAAAACACTCGTCAATTTAATGAATACCCGCTCAGAAGACGGTAAGTTTATTTTTTCAGGCTACCAAGACAGCACGCAACCATACCAGTTTGACTCTACAACAGGTGAGTACACCTATAATGGGGATCAAGGCCAGCATGTTATAACCATTGCTGAAGGGGTAAGTATTAAATCAAGCGATAACGGTTTTGATACGTTTGAAAAAAGTGATGCAAGGTTAGATGTTACTGATAATCAAGCTGCGATCCCGGTAACTACGCCTGCAAATAATATTACTGCAGGGACGGTTTATGTAGATGGCCAAACAGAGTTCGACCGTTTCCACCAAGATAACTACAATGCTGATCCAACCGCAGCGGCAACAGCGAACACGTATAATGTGGTAATAACACCAGGAGCTACCGCCAACGACCCTGATACTTATGAAATTTTGCGCGACGGTGTGTCGCTGAGCCCCGCACAAGTAGGTGAGGTAACGGATGAGCCAATCGATTTTGCAGGCATGAAAATCGAATTTGAAGGCGCAGCACCAGGCCAGCTTGATTTTACCCTCGAAAAGCCGCACAAAGAAAACGTGCTCAATACATTACAATCGCTCATTACGGGGTTAAATGATGGCACACTTGAAAACGATGATTTTCAGCAAGTATTAGCCGATGGTGTAGTACAGCTTCAAAATGCAAGTGAGCAAGTTGTGTATACGCAAGCGAGCTTAGGCGGGCGGATGAATGCGGTTGATAGCGTGAGTGACTCAAATCTTGCGCAAGACATTCAAAACAAAAGTAACCTTTCTGATTTAGTAGAGGTAGACATGGCAGAAGCCATTAGTGAACTCACTAAACAAGAAACCGCACTGCAAGCGTCACAAGCCACGTTTGGCCGTTTAACAAACCTTTCTTTATTTGATTACTTATAAACAGATTATAAGCAGAAATACCTTGCCGCTTTAGTTAATACAAAGCGGCAAAAACCTCCCTCAAAATAGCGGCAATAAATTGTCGTCACTCCTGCTAACCAGATAACTTATTATTAACGTTTAATATTTTAATAGAAAATACTTTTAAAACATGTGGTTATATTTATTTAAAAGTTGGCACAGTAAATGCTTTTCTAATGATTAGAAATTATCGAATAGTGGTTCCTGTTAAAACGTGTTGAACCACACTCTGTTTAAACCTAGGAGATGGTAAAATGGCATTAACAGTAAATACTAATGTGTCGTCACTGAACGCACAACGTAACTTAACTAAATCTGGCGAAGGCCTAGCAACGTCAATGGAGCGTTTATCATCAGGTATGCGTATTAATAGCGCAAAAGATGATGCGGCGGGCTTACAAATTTCAAACCGCTTAACCTCTCAAATAAATGGTTTATCAGTTGCTCAACGTAACGCCAACGATGGCATTTCAATGGCGCAAACCGCTGAAGGCGCAATGAGTGAGTCGACCAACATACTTCAGCGAATGCGTGAACTTGCGCTGCAAGCGGCTAATGGTTCAAACTCAGCAGAAGATAGAGAAGCACTGCAAAAAGAAGTATCAGCACTTCAGGTTGAGCTAACCCGTATTGCAGAAACCACCTCATTTGGTGGTCAACAGTTATTAGATGGCAGCTATGGTAGTAAAGCTTTCCAAGTAGGCGCTAATGCTAACGAAACAATTAATGTATCACTCTCAAGCGTTGCTGCTGAAAAAATTGGCTCAAACCAAGTGAATTTACAAGCAGCTTCCGGTAGTGATGGCTTTGGTCAGGTTTCTGAAATTGGAACTGGTGCTCTTGCTGATAGTGCGACTGTTTACGGTAGTTTTACAATTTCAGGTAGGGTAGATTCGACGGTCAATATAGTCGATGGCTCAACAGCAGAAGAAGCTGCTGCAACTATAAATCAGGTAAGTGGTGCTACAGGTGTAACAGCACAGGCTAGAACCGAAGCTGTTATCGAAATGGGTGCAACATTAAGTGCAGAAGGTAGTTCAGTAAGTTTTGAATTAAATGGTGAAAAAGTGTCATTTGTTGCAACGGGTACTGTTGCTGGTGATGAACAAGCAATGGCTGAGGCTGTTAATAAGGCAACTGATGAACATGGAGTTACCGCTACAATAGAGAATGGAGAGCTTTCATTCTCAAACAATAATGGTAAGAGTATAGAGATTGTAGGGTTTGTGGGTGACACAGGTTCAGATATTACTATTACACCGCAAGGCTATAACGAAGGTGCGGCCGGTGACGCCCAAACACTAGTTACAGGAGGCCCGGACTCTGCTAGGATTGCTGGCTCGATCCAGTTAAATTCATCAGAAACTTTTGCTACAACTGGTACGGTTTTTGTTGATGAAGTAAATACTAAGGTCACGAGCACATTAGAAAATGCAGCTGATATTGATGTGACTACTCAAAAAGGCTCCCAAGATGCGCTTTCAATCATTGATAATGCAATAGCCAATATTGATGAGCAGCGTGCGGGATTAGGTGCTGTGCAAAACCGCTTTAGCTTTACAATTAACAACCTTGCAAACATTGAAGAAAATGTAACCGCATCGCGTAGCCGTATTCAAGACACCGATTTTGCTACGGAAACAGCAGAGATGACTAAAAACCAAATACTACAGCAGGCAGGTACATCAATCCTTTCACAGGCAAACCAAGTACCACAGGCTGCGATTAGCTTATTAGGTGGTTAGTAATAAACGCTATTAATAAAACTTATAAAAAAGCACATCTTGATAGGTGTGCTTTTTTGTTTTTTGTCCATAAATAGCACGCTGTACGTGAATTAAAAACTTTTTTAGGGGCAAGTGAATTTATTATTTCCTTTAAAATTAGTTGCTTATATTTATTTTATTAATAACTTTAAAAATAAATCAAAATAACGCTAAAGATAAATTTTCTCCTGCCGTTAACTTAACCAGTACAGAGCTTGAACATACAATTGTGACAGCTCTTGGTTAAATCTAAACAGTCACATTACGAAAGTAATCAGGAGTTTTATTATGATTTCAGTAAATACAAATGTATCTTCACTAAACGCTCAACGTAACCTATCTCAATCGGGTTCTGACCTTGCAACATCAATGGAGCGCTTGTCATCAGGTATGCGTATCAACAGCGCAAAAGATGATGCGGCAGGCCTACAAATTTCAAACCGTTTAACATCACAAGTAAATGGTTTAGCAGTAGCACAACGTAACGCTAACGACGGTATCTCAATGGCACAAACCGCTGAAGGTGCAATGAGCGAGTCTACAAGCATTTTACAACGTATGCGTGAGCTAGCGCTACAATCTGCTAACGGCTCAAACTCAACAGAAGACCGTGAGTCACTACAAAAAGAAGTAAGTGCGCTCCAAACAGAGCTTACACGTATTGCAGAAACAACATCATTCGGTGGTCAGCAATTACTAGATGGCAGCTTTGGTTCTAAGTCTTTTCAAATTGGTGCTAACGCTAACGAGAATATTAATGTTTCATTATCGAGTGTTGCAGCGAATAAGATAGGCACTAACCAAATTAACTTACAAGGTGATACAGCAGGTTTTGCAGAAGCATTTGCAGGTACAGCGAGCCAAGTTGCAGGTGGTAATTTAGTTATTGATGGCCGAGAATCTGCCACGGTTGCGATTGCGCCAGGTGCTAGTGCGGCGGATGCAGCAAGTGCTGTAAATAGCTACACAAGCTCTACCGGGGTTACTGCTCAGGCTCGTTCAGAAGCAAAGGTTGATATTACAACAGCTGGCGATGCAGATGAGATTATAAGTTTTGAACTAAACGGTAAAGACTTAGCTTCAGGGGATGAAATAAAAGTTTCATTTGTATCAACAGGCACAGTTGCTGGTGATAAGCAAGCTATGGCTGAAGCTATCAACGCGAAAACTGATGAACACGGTGTAACTGCAAAAATTGAAAACGGAGAACTAACAATTGGCAACGACACGGGTGAAGATATTGTTCTTTCTGCATTAGCAGAAAGTGATGGAACCACTAGCACTGTTGGGATGACGGTTACAGGTAAGTCTTATGACGGAGTAGATGCAACTACACCTGTGGCTATTGCAGCAGGTGATGATGTTCATGTTTCAGGTTCATTACAGTTAAACTCGTCTGAGGTTTTTACAGCTCAAACGACTGATACTACAATTGCGCCAGTCAATACTACAGCGGTAAGCTCTCTCAAAAGTGTAGATTCTATAGATATTACTGATCAACAGGGGTCACAAGACGCAATAGCAATTATCGATAATGCAATTGCAAATATTGACTCACAAAGAGCTAGTTTAGGTGCGGTTCAAAACCGTTTTGACCACACTATAAGTAATCTTGCTAACATAGAAGAAAACGTATCGGCATCACGTAGCCGTATTCAAGATACAGACTTTGCAACTGAAACAGCAGAGATGACTAAAAACCAAATCTTGCAACAAGCAGGTACGTCAATCTTATCTCAAGCGAATCAGTTACCACAAACAGCACTTAGCTTATTAGGTTAATAAGGTAAACGTTATAGCTTAATGAATAGCTAGCTAGTACATAAAGTCGGTATTAGTTTTAAAACAAGGAGGTGGCTTTAGCTACCTCCTTTTGTGGTTTAAGGGTATAAATTAAGCTATTGTTAGTCTAATAATTATACAAGTTCGGCAGCTCTAGGAGGCGTTATGAACACCATTACTTCAAACGCAGAAGTTACGATAGCATCAACATCTTTAACTGGTGAAGATAAACAAGTAGGGCAGAGTGGATCAACATTGACTCAGCGCGCTGTTGATGACGTAAATAAAACGGATGAACAAGGCTCACAAAACCAGCTAAATAATCAATATACACAACAAAGCTCGGAGAACAATAGTCCGAAAAACCAACAGCTTGAACGTGAGCAGCTTGAAAAAGTGGCGCAGCAATTGCAGGCGTTTATGGGGGAGATGAACCGTACTCTGCAATTTCAAGTTGATGAAGACTCTGGGCGTGATGTAATTAAGATACTTGATAAAACAAGTGGTGATGTAATTAAGCAATACCCTTCGGAAGAAGTATTAAGCTTAGTGTCAAAGCTTTCTGAGTCTGCAGGTATTTTAATCGACCAAACGGTGTAGCCGCCGTGCTGTTGATATATTATTAGTTAAGTTTTTTGGGTTTAAAGAGGTGAAGTATGTCTATTTCGTTTAATGGTTTAGGCTCTGGTTTAGCGGTATCAGATATAGTTGATGCGTTAGTTAATGCTGAGCAGGCTCCAGCTGAGGCTCGTTTAAACACTCAAGAAAGTACACTAACTACTGATATTTCAGCTGTAGGTGCTTTAAAGTCTGCGCTACAGCAAGTGCAAACAGCAATGGAAGCGCTAGGTGACGCTGATAACTATCAAAAACGTAGTACATCAGGAAGTGATACTTTCGTGCAGTTAAGTGCTGATGAAGACGCCCAGCCAGGTGGTTACTCTGTAGAGGTTAATAACCTTGCTACAGAGCATAAAATACTATCAGAAGCATTTGACGCTGATGCCGCTGTGGGTGAAGGTACTATGACATTCAGCTCAGGCGAGAATAGTTTTGATATTGAAGTATCAGATTCCGCTACTTTAAGTGAAATAAGAGATGCAATTAACGACAGCAGCGATAACGACAGCATAAACGCAACAATAATAACAGATGATACCGGTCAGCATTTAGTGCTAGCAGCTAAAAATAGCGGACTTGAGAACGAGATTAAAGTCGAGGTAACCGATATTGATGGTAATAACACCGACACTAATGGATTATCTCGTTTAGCCTTTGATTCTGCTGGTGTTCAAAACGCCTCTGAAATTATTGCTGCAACCGATGCATCAATTACTATCGATGGCTCGCTCACAGTTAGTAGTTCTTCAAATACCTTTACCGATGTAATAGATGGCATCACGATAACGGCAAAAAAAGCACACGCTGAAGATGATGATGTAAGCAATATTACAATTACAGAGAATAATAGTAACATTGAAGCTGGTTTAGCTAGTTTTATTGAAAGCTACAATGAACTTTTGGAGCTGAGTAACAACTTAGGCGCTTCAAGCGAAGATGGCGCGGGTGTAATGGCCGGTGACTCGTTACTACGCGGTGTAATGTCTAAATTGCGAGAGCAGATTACCGACTCTGTAGATTTAGGCAATGGCAACTCATTATCACTTTCGCAATTAGGTGTTGAAGCCGATCGTTATGGGGTATTGACGCTCAATACCGAGACTTTAAATGAAAAAATTGATGAAGATGTCGACTTAGTGCAGCAGTTTTTTGTAGGCAGTGACGATGACGAGGGCGGCTTTGCCCAATCGTTTGATGAGTTAATGAGTTTTTATACTGACGCTGACGGCATTATCCAAAACCGTATCGACAGTAAAACGAATCAACTAGATGATATTGATAGCCAACGTGAAAGCCTAACAAATAAAATGGAATCGTTATCTGACAGGCTATACGCTCAATACAACGCCATGGATTTATTGGTAGCGAGCCTCAATTCGACAAGTAGTTACGTGCAAGCGCAGCTTGAAAATATGCCTGGTGTGGTGAGTAATAATTCTTAATTTTTCATATTAATTATGAGCAAAAAAAACCGTTTAAAACGGTTTTTTTATGTCTAAATATTGCCTTTAAGATGCTTAGTAAGTTTTAAAACTGCTAGAAGTAGCTATACCGATTTATAAGCCGAAATTGCTTTACCTGTTTTTTTTTGCTTAATTATGGCTTTAGAAGATTCATTTTTTACAGCATTTGCCTGTTTGGTAATGTTGTTGATATTGGTCTGCACAGCCACAAGTTGCTCAGCGGTAGGCGGGTTCTCACTTTCGCACCAGCGCTTAAGCTCACTATTTAAAGTATCCATAATAGGGGGAGCTTCATCAGCGTTATTGCTTTGCACTAATACTTCAATTTGGCTGAGTAATTGGTCAATGTACTCAGCTTTGCCTATTTGCTCTAAAGCCATTAGTTTATACCGCAGGAATACGCTGATCGACAGGAATACTATCCCAGCCTTCTTTTATTTCTTTAATGATGCTTGAAACTTCAACAACTGCTTCAATATCATTATTTATATTAGCTTGAGTTAACCTGCGCTGGCAGTATGCGTATAGCGCCAATAAATTATCAGAAATGCTAGGATCTTGCTCTACTTCTAAGTTAAGCGCATCTTGAAGTGCACCTAGTAGTAAAATACATGCTGAAAGGTTTTCGCCTTTTTTTTCTATTTCTTTGCGCTCAATAAAACCTTTAGTAGCGGCCAAACGGCCAATTATGTTACTAAAAATAAGGTTAATTTGCTCATAGGGCGCCATTTCAGCGATGTTGCTGGCACGCACTTGAGAATATTTTTTTAATGAAACATGAGCCATGGGGAAATCCTAAATAAATATGTGAAATCGTCTGTACGTAACAAAAGCAATATTAATGCCAAGCATATTGCATTTATTTAGTTATCGGCATTGTTGCTTTCAACTTAAGTTAATTATAGTTTATATTTTTGACCTACGTAGATTTATACACTAAGTAAAAAACAAGACATAGCATTAGCTTTAAGTATTAAACAACAAAACAGTACTTAAGTTTTAATTATTAAGTATTATTGTTTTATAACGATGTCTATTTTTTGGCGTTTATGTCAAAAAACCGCCGCTATTACTTGCATCCATACAGATCTCGCTTACAATTTAGCTAATAAAATGAATTAGTGAAATTATGGCTCGCTAACTATGATCTTGATTTTAGATAATAATAATAACCGTGCAATAGGATTACATGCATCACTTACCTTTATTGGGGAAGCTGTGCAGTTACTTGACGAAAGTGATTTTGAGCAAGTATCTAGTAAGTATCAACAACAAGAATGCATTGTTATTTTAGGTGCATTGCAAGGCTTAGATCATGAAAGCTTAATTAAGCGTTTTCCAACCCTGCCTTTTTTACTGATTGGTGAAACACTCAAGCCCTTATTAAGTATTGCTAATGTGGTGGGCTTAATTTGTGAGCCGTTTAATCACGAAGTAACCACACAGTTATTACACGACTGCCAACAGTACCAACGTATGTTGCCTGGTAGTCACAAGCAGCATAAAACACACAAAACATTTGATGGTTTAGTTGGCGAAACCGATGCGGTTAAAAACGTACGCTTTTTAATTGAGCAAGTGGCTAAAACCGATGCAAACGTGCTTATTTTAGGCGAGTCGGGTACAGGTAAAGAGGTGGTTGCGCGTAACGTCCATTTATTATCTAAACGCAATACTGGGCCGTTTGTACCAGTAAACTGTGGCGCCATTCCTGGAGAGTTGCTCGAAAGCGAGTTATTCGGTCACGAAAAAGGGGCGTTTACCGGCGCTATTTCTGCACGTAAAGGGCGCTTTGAGTTGGCTCAAGGCGGTACGCTATTTTTAGATGAAATTGGCGATATGCCGCTGCAAATGCAAGTAAAGTTATTGCGTGTATTACAAGAGCGCAGCTACGAGCGTGTAGGTGGCACAAAAGCTATTCAAGCAGATGTACGGGTGATTGCCGCTACTCATCGCAACCTTGAGGAAATGATTGAAAAGGGCAGCTTTAGGGAAGATTTATATTACCGTTTAAACGTGTTTCCTATTGAAAACCCGTCACTTAATGAACGTGCTGACGACATACCTTTATTACTTAAAGAGTTAATGCGCCGTGTTAATGAGCAAAGTGGTACGTCGGCTAAATTTACAGAGCGCGCGGTAGAGAGCCTAAAAGAGCATGCTTGGCCTGGTAATATTCGGGAGCTTGCTAATTTAGTGGAGCGCATGGTGATTATGTTCCCTGAAAAAGTAGTGGATGTACCCGATTTACCCAATAAATATCGCTACATCGAGGTAGACGCATACGAGCCAGAGTACCCTGAAGAGCTACTTGAAAAAGATGCCTTTAACGATATTTTTAGCTCAGGTTTTAGCGATTATGATAATGAACCAGAGCCTGAATTTAGCCAACCGGGATCTGGCGTATTACCCGAAGAGGGTATAGAGCTTAAAGATTATTTAGCAGAGCTTGAAATAAGCTTAATTACCCAAGCGTTAGAGCGTTTTGATTACGTTGTTGCGCGCGCCGCAGAAATATTAGGTGTAAGGCGTACAACGCTTGTCGAAAAAATGAAAAAGTACAATCTATCGCGAGATTAGCCAAACTTAGCAAGTGCCGAACCACTACAAATTACCGAGTTTGGCTCTTTTAATTTCTTGCTTACAGCTTACAGCTTACAGCTAATAATTTTTAATAATCTCGGCTCTTCTAAAACAATCATTACTATGATCGTTAACCATGCCACAGGCCTGCATATGTGCGTATACCGTTGTAGGGCCCAAAAATTTAAAACCTCGTTTTTTTAGATCCTTTGCAAACGCTTTTGATTCCTCGGTAATTGCAGGGGTGTCTTCAACACTATTTAAATCACTAATAATTGGTTTATTGCCAACAAATCCCCATTGGTAATTACTAAAGCTGCCAAATTCTTTTTGAATCTCAATTAACCGTTGAGCATTATTAACGGTGGCAGCAATTTTTAAGCGGTTCCGCACTATGCTCTCATCTTGCATTAGCCGTTCTATATCATCGGCTGTAAAGTTAGCCACTTTTTGCACATTAAAATTAGCAAATGCTTTTTTATAGCCTGCGCGCTTTTTTAAAATGGTGTACCAACTTAAGCCCGCTTGCGCCGACTCGAGGGTAATAAATTCAAATAATTTCGTGTCGTCATAAAGGGGGACTCCCCATTCTTCATCATGGTATTTCACATAATCAGGCTTTGTGGCGTCGAGCCAAGCACAACGGCATTTATTTTGCTCACTCATTATTATTCCTTTTAGTGTGCGTCATTTTTTTGTTACGCGATATTGTAAGGTAACTAAATGAAAAATATATAAAATAATATTGGTATAAATTGTGCATTTAGCCATATATCTACATCATTAAGAGATTTGATTATGGCCCTTGCGAGTGTACTTAAACCACAGTTTATTACTGCAAAACAGTATAACCCATGTTTACTTCAAGAAGAGTACATTGGTGAATTAAGTGATTTAAGACAGCAAGCAAGTTGGCTGTCGCACTTAGTTGATACTATGCCTGCGGGTGTTGTTGTGCTTGATGGCAAAGGGCTTATTGCAAAAGCCAATCAAATCGCGATTGATATGTTGGGCGAGCCGCTCGAAGGAGAGAAGTGGTTTAACATTATTCAGCGCTCTTTTCGTCCCCACCAAGATGATGGACATGAAGTGTCGCTCAAAGATGGGCGACTTATAAAGCTTGATATTACTGCGCTAGCGCCAGAGCCTGGACAATTAATATTAATGACAGATTTAACAGAAACGCGCCGTTTGCAAAAGCGCGTAGCCCATATGCAGCGTTTGAGTGCGCTTGGTAAAATGGTGGCATCGCTTGCGCACCAAGTGCGTACACCGCTTTCGGCGGCTATGTTATACGCGGCCAATTTGGGCTCTAAAAAGCTACCAGAGTCATCACGGGAAAACTTTCAAACTAAGTTAATGTCACGTTTAAAAGATTTAGAAACCCAAGTTAACGATATGCTGCTTTTTGCTAAAAGCGGCGAGCAACAAGTGGTTGAACAGGTTTCTATGCAGCAGCTTTTAAACGAGGTAAAACTAGGTGCCGATGCAATGGTGGCCTTAAATAACAGCTCACTTGTTGTTGAGCTACCAGAGCCAGACATAGAAATTACCGGTAATAAAACCGCGCTGGCCAGTGCTATTCAAAACCTTATTCACAATAGTATTCAAATTATTGGCAGCCAAGCCCAGGTGACATTAAAAGCGCAGCGCGATAGCAGCGAACCCGATACCGTGCGTATTAGCGTATGCGATAACGGCCCTGGTGTAGAGTTGAGCCAAATAGAGAAAATTTTTGAACCGTTTTATACCACAAAAAGCCAAGGTACAGGGCTTGGGCTTGCTGTTGTAAGCTCTGTGGCTAATGCGCATCAAGGACGTGTTGAAGTGGTTAATAATGCCAATGGTGGTGCATGTTTTAGTTTATTGCTGCCCATATGCACGGCCTCAACGCAGGAGAAAACAGCATGAGTAATACAATACTAGTGGTTGAAGATGATGCAGGTTTAAGAGAAGCACTCATAGACACGTTAGAAATGTCGGGTATTGCCTGTGTTGCAGCCGATAGTGCTGAGCAAGCCATGATCCAATTAAAAAAATCTGAGTTTTCATTAGTGGTCAGCGACGTGCAAATGGGCGCAATGAGCGGCCTAGATTTACTTAGAAGCATTAAGCTTAACTACCCAGATCTCCCCGTATTAATGATGACTGCCTATGCAACGATTGATGATGCAGTAGAGGCAATGCGCTTAGGCGCAATTGATTATATGGCTAAACCATTTGCCCCTGAGGTGCTTTTAAATATGGTTAGTCGGTATTTACCCGAAAAGCCAAAAGACACTGACGGCCCAATTGTTGCTGACCCTAGCAGTATTGCGCTTTTAGAACTGGCGAGCAAAGTGGCGCGCTCAGATGCAAGTGTTATGGTGCTAGGCCCTAGTGGCTCTGGTAAAGAAGTGTTAGCGCGATACATTCACGATAAATCAAACCGATGCGATGCGCCTTTTGTGGCAATAAACTGTGCGGCTATTCCCGAAAACATGCTTGAAGCCACTTTATTTGGCTACGAAAAAGGCGCGTTTACCGGTGCAATACAAGCATGCCCAGGTAAGTTTGAACAAGCCCAAGGCGGCACCATATTACTTGATGAAATAACCGAAATGGACTTGGGGCTGCAAGCTAAGCTATTACGGGTATTGCAAGAGCGTGAAGTTGAGCGTTTAGGTGCCCGAAAAACAATTTCACTCGACGTAAGAGTACTCGCAACCAGTAACCGCGACCTAAAAGAAGCCGTTGCAGATAACCAATTTAGAGAAGACTTATATTATCGCTTAAATGTATTCCCCCTAATGTGGCGACCGCTCTGTGAGCGCCCAGGGGATATAATAGTATTGGCTAAGCATTTAATAGAGCGCCATTTAGTTAAAAGTAAAGAGCCGCTAGCAACACTTGATAGTGCCGCTGAGCAAAAATTACTAAGCCATGCATGGCCAGGTAATGTACGCGAGCTTGATAACGTAATTCAACGTGCGCTTATTTTGCGAACGGGCAATGTAATTGGCGAACAGGCTATTTTTATTGAAAACTTAATGCAAGCGCCAATTAACAGTACGCCTAAACAGGAGATAGCGCCTGAACAAGCGAACACTCCCAGTGGCGCGTATTATGATGACAAAATAACGCCTGCAGAGGCGAGTAGCTCTCTGCCTAGTGTTGATACTGGCAGCTATAAAGATGAGCTAAAAGATAAAGAGCATAAAATAATATTAGAGACCCTAGCGCGCTGCCAAGGCAAACGTAAAGATGTTGCCCAAACACTTGGGATCAGTCCGCGTACTTTACGTTATAAACTAGCGCAAATGCGCGATTTAGGTATTTCGCTGCCCGCATAACTTTATCCCTTTCTTCTATATAACCCTAAACTAACCACGCTTAGTTTAGGGTTGTCAAATCTCTGACTCTCAAAAATAATAGTTAACCTCATGTAATTAAAGGTTTATTTTTATGGCACACTTTGTGCTTTATTCCCTTTATGAACGTTAACTGCATTTGCCAGAGAAAATTATGAAAATTCAAAACAGCGCGCTATTTCAAGAAATGCAATCAATGGCTTTAGAAGCAGGCCATACAAATCAAATCAATAAGCTACCTACTCAAGCTCAGCCAACATCGTCTGCTCAATTTGGTGACTTACTAAGTGATGCATTAAACACGGTTAATGGCTTACAACAAGATGCCAAACAAAAAGTAGTGGCTGTTGAAATGGGTGATAGAAGTGTATCGCTTGCTGAGGCAATGATTGCCTCACAAAAATCGTCAGTGGCATTTGAGGCTACAGTACAAGTAAGAAATAAACTTGTTGAGTCATACCAAGAAATTATGAACATGCCTGTTTAAGTAGGTAGTGGAGAATTATTGTGGCGCAATCTAATCAATCAACAGATCTTGCTCTTGCTGGCGGCGGTATTGACCAAAGCGAAGATAACGAGCAACAAGAACAAAAGTCGGGCTACTTAAGCGCCTTAAATGGTGTTGATGTGCTTCGCCAAGTTACCCTTATTATTGCGCTGGCTATTTGTTTAGCTATTGCCATATTTGTGATTATTTGGGCACGTCAGCCAGACATGCGTCCGCTGGGTAAAATGCCAACAGAAGAGCTGATCCAAACCCTTGATTTTTTAGATGCACAAAAAATTGACTACGAACTAGACGGCAACGTAATTTCGGTTGATGAAAGCGAGTATCAAAACATTAAATTGCTGATGGCCCGTGAAGGCCTAGAGCAAGGTCCTACTTCAGGCACCGACATCATAATGCAAGATATGGGCTTTGGTGTTAGCCAACGATTAGAGCGTGAACGCTTAAAACACGGCCGCGAACAACAACTTGCCCGCACCATAGAAGAATTAAACAACGTAACACGCGCTAAAGTTTTATTAGCCATTCCAAAAGAAAACGTATTTGCACGCAGAGAGAAAAAGCCATCAGCCACAGTGGTATTGACTCTTAAGCGCGGCAGAATGCTTGATGGCGAAGAGATTGACTCAGTGGTTGATATGATTGCCTCTGCAGTACAAGGGCTTGAGCCTTCACGTGTTACGGTAACAGATCAAAATGGCCGCTTACTTAATTCAGGCTCACAAGACTCATTAGCAGCACGCTCTCGTAAAGAGTACGACATTGAAAGAAAGCGTGAGCAAGAGTATTTAGAAAAAATAGACAGTATTCTTATTCCTGTAGTCGGCTTGGGTAACTACACGGCGCAAGTTGATTTAAACATGGACTTTAGCTCAGTAGAAGAAACACAAAAGCGCTACAACCCAGACTTACCAGCAGTAAGAAGCGAAACCACATTTGAAGAGAACAACATTGGTGGCTTAGCGGTAGGAATTCCTGGGGCACTGACTAATCAGCCACCTATGAATTCAACTATTCCAGAAGTGGCAGGTCAAGGCAATGCTGGTACGGCAACGAACCCAAGCCGAGTGCATAAAGAGGCTACACGTAACTTTGAGCTAGACACCACCATTTCGCATAAGCGCCAACAAACAGGGGTTATTCGCAGAATTAGCGTCTCGGTTGCCGTTGATTATGTGCCAAAAGTAGGTGAAAACGGCGAAACAACCATGGCGCCGCGCTCGGTAGAGGCTTTGTCAAATATACGTCGCCTATTACAAGGTGGGGTAGGTTTTGATATGCAACGCGGCGATGCATTAGAGGTGGTAACCGTGCCATTTGTACGCGAAGCAGTTGATTTAGACTTAGAAGTACCGCTGTGGGAGCAGGACTGGTTTATGAAAATCGTCCGCTTAGTACTGGGTGCGCTGGTTATTATTGTGCTTATTATGGCAGTTGTTAAGCCTATGCTTAAACGCTTAATATACCCAGATGATACGCTCGAAGAGTACGATGAAGATGCATTAAGCTCTGGGGTGGATATTGGCGATAGCACGCTAGATATGCTAAATAAAGACTTTGATTCTGCTTCTGTAGGCTTCTCAAGCGATGGTACACTACAGCTGCCAGATTTACATGGCGACGAAGATTTGCTTAAAGCGGTAAGAGCACTTGTAGCGAACGAACCTGAACTCTCATCACAAGTAGTGAAAGCGTGGTTAACAGAAGATGACTGATCAAGAACAAAAACAACTCCCGCCAGCGTTTGATGTTGACAAGTTAGATGGCGTAGATAAAGCCGCAATTCTTTTATTGAGCTTATCTGAAGAAGATGCAGCGCAAATACTTAAACACTTAGAGCCTAAGCAAGTGCAAAAAGTGGGTATGGCAATGGCTGCGCTAGATGACTTGTCACAATCTAAAATAAGCGCAGTTCACAATTTATTTATAGAACAAATACAAAGCTTTAGTACAATTGGCTTCCAGTCAGAAGACTTTATTAAAAAGGCGCTAACCGCCGCATTAGGTGAAGATAAAGCAGCAAGTTTAATAGACCAAATTGTAATGGGCTCGGGCGCTAAAGGCTTAGATTCACTTAAATGGATGGACTCAAAGCAAGTTGCCAATATTATTCGTAATGAGCACCCGCAAATTCAAACTATTGTTTTATCGTATTTAGAGCCTGAGCAATCTGCAGAAATCCTAGCGCAATTTCCTGAAAAAGTGCGCCTAGATTTAACTATGCGTATTGCGAACCTTGAAGAAGTGCAACCTGCAGCATTGCAAGAACTTAACGAGATTATGGAAAAACAATTTGCCGGCCAAGCAGGCGCACAAGCCGCTAAAATGGGTGGCTTAAAAGCCGCGGCAGATATAATGAACTACCTAGATACAAATGTAGAAGGGCAGTTGATGGACTCTATTCGTGAACACGATGAAGAAATGTCTCAGCAAATTCAAGATCTTATGTTTGTGTTTGAAAACCTTATGGATGTGGATGACCGCGGCATTCAAGCCATATTGCGTGAAGTACAGCAAGACGTACTAATGAAAGCAATTAAAGGGACTGACGAAGCGCTTAAAGATAAAATTTTGGGTAATATGTCTAAACGTGCTGCCGAAATGCTTGCCGATGACTTAGAAGCAATGGCACCGGTTAGAATAAGTGAAGTAGAAGCTGCCCAAAAAGAAGTGCTTTCAACAGCAAGGCGTCTATCTGACTCGGGTGAAATTCAGTTAGGCGGCGGCGGTGGAGAGGAGTTCCTATAAGCTATGTCTAAATTAAAAGGTCGCCCTTTACATGCAGATGAAGCTGATGAGCTTTTAAAAAACTGGCCAATACCTGATGTTGCTCCTGATGAGCGCAGTTTTGGCAATCGTTCAACGGCTTTTGGCACACCACTTTCTGATTTGTATAAAAAAGAAGTTGAAGAAGAAGCAGTAGAAGACACTCAGCCGCAAGAGCCTGAACTGCCTTCGTTAACTATGGCTGAGCTTGAGCGCATTAGGCAAGATGCTTATGAGGAAGGCTTAAAGCAAGGGCACGAACAAGGCTACATAGATGGCTTTGAAAAAGGGGTTGGTGAGGGCAAAGAAGCAGGCTATAAAGAAGGCGTAGAGCTTGGTAAAACACAAGGCCAAGAAGACGTTAAGCCGTTAATAGAAGAGCAGTTAACCAGCTTGCGTAGCATAATTGACAACCTCAGCGCTCCGCTTGATAAAGTGGACGAACTGGCAGAAAAGCACTTAGTGCAATTAGCGGTTATGCTGGCAGAAGCTATAACCTATCAAGAAATTAAAACATCGCCCGATGTTATTTTACATACGCTTAAAAAAAGCATAGATGCATTAAATACTGAGCAAGAAAAAGTTCGTGTGCATTTAAACCCAGATGATCTAGAACTGGTAAAGCAAAGCTATGGTGAGCAAACTATTGCAGATAATAATTGGCAGCTAATTGCAGAACCCACACTCGAGCGCGGCGGTTGCGAAGTTAAAACGCCACAATCGTCTTTAGATATGACCCTAAAAACCCGTGTCAAAGAAACGTTGGATAGCTTTTTGCATAATAGCGGTATCTAATCTTTTTTGTGGCGTGTTATGGCAGCTCAACGTGCACCTCTAAGCGAACGCTTAAATCAATACCAACAACATATTGCAGCGTTTAAACCTGCTGTAGCAGGTATTTTAACCCGAGTAGTCGGTTTAACCCTTGAGGCGAAAGGGCTACGTGCGCCTGTAGGCAGCCAATGCAAAATAGAAACTATGTCAGGGTTTGTAGATGCTGAGGTAGTGGGCTTTAGTGAGCAAACCCTTTACTTAATGCCTAATGACCACATTTCCGGTGTGTTACCCGGTGCGCGTGTTATTCCACAAGTAAATGATACCGGCTTGCCCGTTGGTATGAGCCTACTGGGCCGCGTTGTGGATGGCTTAGGCCGCCCGCTTGACGGCCTGGGAAAAATTAACGCCGAACACTATTTAAAGTTTGCACAAAACCCCATAAACCCCCTCGCTAGAAGACCAATTAGCCAACCTATGGACGTAGGTGTACGGGCTATAAACTCAGTTATTACTGTAGGGCAAGGCCAGCGTATGGGTTTGTTTGCAGGCTCTGGTGTTGGTAAGTCAGTACTCTTAGGTATGATGACCCGCGGCAGTGAAGCCGATGTTATTGTGGTTGGCCTAGTGGGTGAGCGTGGCCGTGAGGTAAAAGAATTTATTGAAGAGATACTCGGTGTAGAAGGGCGCAAACGCTCTGTTGTGGTAGCTGCTCCTGCTGATGCATCGCCCCTTATGCGCTTAAAAGGCTGTGAAAGTGCGGTGACCATTGCTGAGTACTTTCGTGATCAAGGTTTAAACGTATTGTTATTGCTTGATTCAGTAACCCGTTACGCCATGGCGCAACGCGAAATAGCGCTAGCGGTTGGGGAACCTCCTGCAACAAAAGGGTATCCGCCTTCTGTATTTGCTAAATTACCGGCGCTGGTGGAGCGAGCGGGTAATGGCGGCGAAGGGCAAGGGTCTATCACTGCGTTTTTTACAGTGCTTAGTGAGGGCGATGATATGCAAGACCCAATAGCCGATGCTGCACGTGCTATTTTAGATGGGCATATTGTACTTTCGCGTGACTTAGCCGATAGCGGTCATTACCCCGCGATAGATATCGAAAAATCAATTTCTCGTGTTATGCCGCAAGTGGTATCTGAGCCTCATATGCAGCAGGCCCGCGTATTAAAACAAGTGTATTCAATGTATCAGCAAAATAAAGATATGATCACCTTAGGTGCGTATCAAAAAGGGGCTGACCAAATGCTTGATCAAGCTATAAATATGATGCCGCGCGTAAATGCGTTTTTACAGCAAGGTATGCGCGATGTAATAAGTTACGACGATGGTTTACACGGCCTAGCTCAATTACTAGGACAAGCATAATGGCAAAAAATAAGCTCGATTTACTGCTTAAGCTCGAAAACGACAAAGAAGAAAATCTGCGCATGAGCTACTTACAAGCCAATCAAAATTTACAAGCTAACCAACAAAAGCTGCAAGGGTTAAATAACTTTAGATTAGAATACTCTCAGCAATTACATGTGAAAGGAAAGTCCGGATTATCAAGCGCGGGCTTTGGTCAGTACCATGCCTTTATAGCAAAAATTGAAGAAGCGATTCGCCAGCAAGCCAGTACGGTCAATACCGCAAAGCAAGTTGTAACACAGCGTAAAGCTTTGTGGTTAAAGCAGCAGGTAAAAGCAAAAGCTGTGGCAAAATTAATTGAAAAACAAAACCTAAAAGCGGCGGCGCTAATGGCAAAGAGTGAGCAAAAAATGCTGGACGAGTTTTCTGCTAATCAATTTTTTCAGCGCCGTAAAAGTTTATAACTCTGGCGCGTTTATTGCTTTATTGGTAGGTGGTAATTAATTTTGGCAAAGTGCGGTGGCAACTTGCCGCAGTGCTGTGTAGGTGAATTATGGCAATAAACGATATTTCAATGTTGGCAACAGCTGAAAAAGACTCTTTTTTAGCATTTAAAGACAATAACTTACCTGCAGGTAACGAATCTGGTGATGCTTTTTTAAGCCAGCTACAAGATGCAGACAACCCCTTTGTATTGCCTGCTAATTCTGAGGCTCCTAGCCAAGCAGGCTCTTTATTGCCAACAGATGATAAGCAGCTAGCCAATAGCAAAAAACCGACAGCTTCATCAAGTGATGACACGCAAGATACGTTATTATCTGGCGATAGCGTTTTAGCACAAATAAACTCCTCGCAAGTGATTGACGTAAGTGTAAAAAAACACGGCAGTAGCGATAATGATTTTAGCGATTTAAGTGCAAAAAAGAGTGATAAAAGTGTCAGCTTTTTAGCTTCGCAATTAGGTGAAACTGGTGAGGCCGATGCCATAACGACTAAAGCCGATGATACTCTTTTAGCTGACGATAATAGCAATGGCAAAAAAAGCGCGTTTACAAACGCCGAGCTTGAAACTAAAGCAGCTAAGCAAAGCGCTGGAGAAAATTTAGCCCCTTCTTTAAAAAATGAGAGCCTAGCAAGTAGTGCAGCTAAAAACCCAATAGCAGAAGCGGTGCAAACACAAATTAATAAAGCTAATAGCAGTGCAGCCTCTGTAAATAATGAAGGTAAAGGTGCTGAGAATTCAAAAGCGCCAGGCACTGTATTAAATGCTGAAAGTGCGCTGCCTATAAGCGATGCAGACATAGAGCAATTAGCCAAAGACCTGACTCGTTCATCTACGCAATCAGAGCTATCAACTACATCTAAAGTACTCAACTCATTAAGCGAAGCGCAACGTGCACAATTAAACGAGCACGTTAAAAGCTCATTTACTGAAACCACGCCAAGTGAAGGTGATGATCGTGCAAGCTCCGTTAAACAATTACTGACAGAGTTTGTCGTACAAAACGAAAAAGAGACAAGCACGCGCGGTGAGCTAGTTCAATCTCAGTTAAAAAACTTAAATAGCGATGAAAAGCAGGCGCTACTTAGTCAATTAAAAAGCTATGTGAGTAACGAGCAACCAACAGGTGATACACTCAAAAAAGTAAATGAAACAATAAGCAACTTACAAACTATGCTTGATACGCAGCTTAGTGAGAGCAAAGCGCAAAGTGTGTCGAGCTCTGCAAATACGGCTTTAAATGCGCAGCAAGCCAGTAATGCTGCAATGAATGCGAATACACCGCAAAATAAAGCCATGATTAATGCTGAAGCACCCTCTAGTATTGAGCAAGACGGTGTAAATCCAGAAGAGTTAAACGCCCTAGAGGCCGAGCAGGAAAGCTTACTTAAAGAGCCTAAAACAAATACTGGTTTATCGCGTGTAGCTCAGGTGTTTACGTTGATAACCGATGGCATTAATAACACGCAGGCACAAATAAATACTCAGTACGACAACGCTCGTTATGAGCAGTCTATTTTAGAGAGCCAAGCTATACAGTCCCAGCAATTACAAAGCAGCACCGCGCAGGTTAAGCAGGTAAATATAGATGCAAGTATGATGCAGGCTATTAATATTGTTAAAAGTGATGCAGCTAAAATGCTTCAAGAGCGTGTATCTTCAATGCTAAGCATTAGCAATAAAGAAGCTGAAATTCGCTTAGATCCGCCAGAAATGGGCAGTATGCAAATTCGTATCAGAAGTGATGCTGAACAAGCACAAATAAATTTTGTAGTGCAAAACCAGCAAGCTAAAGAAGCACTTGAACAATCAATGCCGCGCTTACGTGAAATGTTAGCCGAGCAGGGAATTGATTTAGGTGAAAGTACGATTTCTTACGGGCAATCTGGTAATGAGCAAAGCGATGAAGGCGAAGGGCAATCACAAGGTCAAACGGCTAATAAAAATACACAGCAGGATAAAAATGATGAGCAAGATGGAGCTAACCCACAAAGTTCTCGACAACAAACTTCATCATCAATAGATTACTATGCCTAAGTACTGCTATTATAATAACTAAAACAAGCAAGTACCTTTGCTAAAAAAGGAATCACAATGGCCGAAGAAACAAGTTTAGAAATAGAAGAAACCGGTAAAAGCAAAAAAAAGCTGATCATAATCATAGTGGCAGTACTGCTTGTTGTTGGCGGTGGTGCAGGCTATTTTTTTATGGCGGGCGATGATGCACCCGTTGAAACATTAGATGAAGAAACAACAACCGCAGCGCAAAGCGACTCGGCTACACCTTCAGGCTCTTCAGCCGAAATGGGCAGTGCCTTGTATGTTGCTATGCCAAGACCCTTTGTGTTTAATGTACCTGGGTCAAGCAGAGATAGAATTGTACAAATAAAAGTGCAATTACTTGTGCGTGGCGATGTAAATGAAGAAACCGCTAAAAAGCACATCCCACTGATTGAAGGCACCTTATTAAGCGTGTTTTCAACCACCACAGCTGATGAACTCAGCACCAGTGCAGGCAAAGAAACATTACGCTTTACTGCGCTTGAAAAAGTGCAAGCTGCGCTGAATGATGTTGAAGGCACAAAAGTAATTGAGCGGGTATTGTTTACCGGCTTTGTGATGCAATAAGGGGCTAGCGTGAGCGATTTATTATCCCAAGACGAAATTGATGCACTCTTACACGGCGTTGATGAAGTCGAAGAGGAAGATATACACGAAGGTGAAGACGGCGAAGGCAGTACATTACAGTACGACTTTTCTTCGCAAGATCGGATCGTGCGTGGTCGCATGCCGACCCTGGAAATTGTTAACGAGCGGTTTGCTCGTCATATGCGAATAAGCTTATTTAACATGATGCGCCGCACCGCAGAGGTGTCGATTAATGGCGTACAAATGATTAAATTTGGCGAATACATTCATACCTTATTTGTACCAACAAGTTTAAATATGGTGCGTTTTAGACCGCTAAAAGGCACTGGCCTTATCACCATGGAAGCACGTTTAGTGTTTATTTTGGTAGATAACTTTTTTGGTGGTGACGGGCGTTACCATGCCAAAATTGAAGGCCGCGAATTTACCCCTACCGAACGTCGAATCGTGCAAATGCTACTAAAAATTATCTTTGAAGATTACAAAGAAGCATGGGCACCGGTTATGGACGTGTCGTTTGAATACCTCGATTCAGAAGTAAACCCAGCAATGGCTAACATTGTGAGCCCTACTGAGGTTGTGGTTATTAGCTCTTTTCATATTGAATTAGATGGCGGTGGTGGCGATTTTCACATCGCTTTGCCGTATTCAATGCTTGAACCCATTAGAGAGCTATTAGATGCGGGTGTACAATCGGATACAGAAGACACCGATTTGCGCTGGAGCAAAGCTTTACGCGATGAAATTATGGACGTTGAGGTGGATATGTCGACTCAACTTCTTGAGGTGGATTTGTCTCTTAAACAAATAATGGAACTTAAAGCGGGCGATATTATACCGGTAGAAATGCCAGAGCATATTACGGTATTTGTTGAGGAGTTACCTACATTTAGAGCTAAAATGGGTCGTTCTCGCGATAACGTTGCGCTACAAATTAGTGAAAAAATTAAACGCCCTGATTCAGTTAAATCTGAGCTGCATGTATTTACCAAAGGCGGCAAGAAAATTGATTCAGATGCAGAATTAGCAGAACTAGAAGATGATTTACACCTTTCTGACGGTGTAGACTTAGACTGGTAATTGATTAAAAGGTTAAAAGTATGAGCGATGATCAAGACACAATGGACGAATGGGCAGCAGCCCTAGCTGAAGCCGAAGGCGGTGATGAGAGCGCCGAAGCGCATGTAGCAGAGCTTGATGAACTAAGTGATGCTAAACATGAGCTTAGCGGTGACGAAAAGCGTAAACTCGATACAATTTTAGATATTCCTGTGACTATTTCTATGGAAGTAGGGCGCTCTAAAATAAATATTCGTAACTTACTGCAGCTAAACCAAGGCTCTGTTGTTGAACTAGACCGCGTAGCCGGAGAACCACTGGATGTATTAGTAAATGGTACGCTCATTGCCCATGGCGAAGTGGTTGTAGTGAATGATAAATTTGGTATTCGTTTAACGGATGTTATTAGCCAGGTAGAGCGGATCAAAAAATTACGATGAGCTCCCTTGCTGTTTTAACAAACTCAGTATTTACAAAGGCAGAAACGTTAACACCTACGGCCGACATTTTGTCTATGGTGTTGTCGTTGGTTGCGGTGCTAGTACTGATTGTAGTGCTGGCATTTTTTGTTAAAAAACTTAATCCAAATTTAGCTAATAGCGAAGAATTTAAAGTGGTACGAAGCTTACCGCTTGGCTCACGAGAGCGCTTAATGGTGGTTGAAATAGATAATGCACAGCATTTATTAGGGGTCACCCCGCACAGTATTAACTACTTACATAAATTAGACACGCCGTTAAGTGAAAAAGAACTGCCAGAACTTGCTAAGCGATTTAGCAAACTACTAAACCCGCAAACGAATCAAAATAAAAAGAATTAACCCTATGATAAAGTGGCTGCTGATTATTTTAGCTGTGTTATTTGTACCTGTTGCAAGCAGTGCAGAGGGCATAGACGCTCTAACCATTACAACCAATGCCGACGGGACGCAAGATTACTCTGTAACCTTGCAAGTACTGGCAATTATGACGGCGCTGAGCTTTATTCCTGCCGCCATAATTATGATGACTTCGTTTACCCGTATTATTGTTGTACTGGCTATTTTGCGCCAAGCCATTGGTTTACAATCAACACCTTCAAACCAAGTTTTATTAGGGATGTCGCTTTTTTTAAGTATTTTTATTATGGCGCCTATTTATCAGCAAGTTAACGAGCGTGCGATAGAACCTTATTTAAATGAACAAGTTACTTCGGTACAAGCATTAGAGCTTGCAAAGGAGCCCATGAAGGCCTTTATGCTCTCGCAGGTACGATTAAAAGACTTAGAAACGTTTGCCAAAATAGCAGGTTATGAGCAGCTTGATTCGCCAGAGGCCACACCGCTTATTGTGTTAATACCTGCATTTGTGACCAGTGAACTACAAACCGCCTTTATTATTGGTTTTATGTTTTTTATACCGTTTTTAATTGTGGATTTAGTGGTTGCCTCGGTATTAATGGCCATGGGTATGATGATGCTCTCGCCCATGATAGTGTCCTTGCCTTTTAAAATAATGTTATTTGTACTGGTCGATGGCTGGAGCCTAGTAATGGGCACGTTAGCTAAAAGCTTTGGACTAGGTACATAAACCATGTTTTACATTCGCACTTTTAAACATTAGGAGTACAACATGGAACCAGAAATTTTTGTTGATATTCTTAGCGATGCACTGTTTTTAGTTATTAAGCTGGTATCAGCTATTGTGGTACCTGGTTTACTTGTTGGTTTAGTGGTGGCGGTGTTCCAAGCGGCAACCTCAATTAATGAACAAACCCTAAGTTTTTTACCGCGCTTATTAATTACCATTGGAGCACTTATTGTAGGTGGGCATTGGCTTACTCAAGAGCTAATGGACTTTTTTACCCGCCTAGTGTTACTCATTCCTGAAATTGCAGGCTAATTGTGGAATTTCCTTTTTCTTTTGTTATTCAATGGTTAAGTGATTTTTTACTGCCTTTAGTTCGCATAAGCTCTATGATCATGATTATGGCGGGCTTAGGCGCACAAAACGTACCTACCCGCATTAAAATGGGATTGGCGGTAGTGGTAACGTTTTTAGTGGTGCCAGCGCTGCCTCCTGCAACATTTACTAATTTATTTTCTTTTGAAATGGTGCTGGTGGTTATTCAGCAAATGTTGATAGGTGTTGCGATAGGGTTTGCCTCTACGCTAATGCTAAATACCTTTGTGCTTGCTGGGCAAATACTGGCAATGCAAACCGGTTTGGGCTTTGCCTCTGTTATAGACCCTTCAAATGGTGCGAGTGTGCCTGCAGTTGGCCAGTTTTACTTAATTTTAGCGACCTTGTTATTTTTTGTTTTTAATGGCCATTTAATGATGATTCAAATGGTGGTGCATAGTTTTTCGGTGTTGCCTATAAACGGCCAGTGGTGGGCTGTTGATCATTACTGGGACATAGTAACGTGGGGCAGCTGGATGTTTACCACTGCACTGGTATTGGCTTTAGCCCCCCTTACGGCCATGCTCATTATTAATATTTCATTTGGTATTATGACCCGCGCAGCACCGCAATTAAACATTTTCTCAATAGGTTTTCCGTTTACATTAGTTGCCGGTTTAATTATTATTTGGGCTACCTTAGGTAATTTTGTAACCCAATTTGAATTTCAGTGGTTAAAAATGATTGAGCTAATGTGTAGCCTTGTTGGCTGTACGGTGTAGGAGGGGCAATGGCTGAAGATTCAGGACAAGAAAAAACAGAAGAACCCACCTCCAAAAAGCTCGAAGATGCTAAAAAGAAAGGTCAAATAGCACGCTCAAAAGAGCTAGGGACTATGTTTGTACTTATTTTTTCTGCAATTTCGTTGCTGTTATATGGGCCCGAAATAGGCAAAGGCTTATACAATATTATGGGTAGGATGCTGTCTTTAAATCGCAGTGAAACCTACGACACCACTAAAATGTTTGCGGTGTGGAGTGAGGTGGCCAGTGCGCTGCTGTTTCCAGTGGCGATGTTTGTTTTAATTATTGTTATTGCAGCATTTATAGGAAATACCTTACTCGGCGGCTTTAATTTTAGTTGGGAAGCTGCAGCACCTAAGCCCAGTAAAATGTCGCCAATAAAGGGTTTTAAACGCATGTTTGGCCCACAAGCAGCGATAGAGCTTGTAAAGTCTATATTAAAGTTTGCGCTGGTGGCTATTTTTGCGGTGTTTTTGATTCAAACTTTTTTTGATGAAATTTTGCATTTAAGTATTGAAAGCGCACCTAGTAATATAATTCATGCCCTTGAAATGCTCTCGTGGATGTTTTTAGGGTTGTCGTGCACTTTGGTGATTATTGCCGCAATAGATGCGCCTTATCAAAGTTATAACCACAACAAACAACTTAAAATGACCATGCAGGAGATCAAAGACGAGTACAAAAACTCAGAGGGTGATCCGCAAATTAAAGCGCGCATTAGGCAAACACAAAGGCAAATGTCGCAGCGAAGGATGATGCAAGATGTCCCCGATGCCGACGTAATTGTAACCAATCCTACTCACTATTCTGTGGCGCTAAAATACGATACTGAGCGAGCAGGTGCACCGATTGTACTTGCCAAAGGGATAGATGAAATGGCTATGCAAATTCGTAAAATAGCCAAAGGTAACGAAGTACCGATTGTAGAATCCCCTATGCTTACGCGGGCGCTTTATCATACTGCTGAAATAGGCCAACAGATCCCAGATCAGCTATTTACCGCTGTAGCGCAAGTTTTAGCCTATGTATTTCAGCTTAAACGCTTTAAAAAAGGTCGCGGAAAGCGCCCCATCCCTCTTAAGTCTAAACTGCCTATTCCGGATGATTTTAAATACGATTAGGGTAAGCTGAGCTAACCACACTTTACAGGGGCGCCTTGCCTAAATATCAACACGGGGCTGAAAATTCAAACCATAAAGCCCATACGCTCTTGTCTCTCACTTGCTTTAAATTTTGCATCAATACTCAATGAATCTATTGCTGACTCTATACTTGGAATAGTTATTGCTATTTCAGGCTAGTGTCAATTTATTGAATTGTAGAGTTATGGATTTTAAAGCGGTATTACAACAACTTAACAAAGATAAAAAAGAGTATGCCAAAGGTGTTGGCACACCGCTATTAGTACTTGCAGCGCTGGGTATGGTTATTTTACCGCTGCCACCATTTCTTCTTGATATATTATTTTCATTTAATATTGCTCTTGCCTTGGTTGTTTTACTGGTGACTGTTTACACCATGAAACCTCTCGAATTTGGCATGTTTCCGGCGGTACTGTTAATCGCTACAATTATGCGTTTAGCCCTAAATGTTGCCAGCACACGCGTGGTGCTCCTTGAGGGTCACAACGGGGGCGATGCGGCTGGTAAGGTAATTGAAGCGTTTGGCTCAGTGGTTATTGGCGGAAACTACGCGGTAGGTTTAGTGGTGTTTTTAATTTTGATCATTATAAACTTTGTAGTAATAACCAAAGGTGCAGGGCGTATTTCTGAAGTATCGGCTCGTTTCACGCTAGACGCTATGCCGGGTAAACAAATGGCGATAGATGCCGACTTAAACGCTGGCTTTATTAGTGCAGAGCAAGCACGTGAGCGCCGCAGTGAAGTAACCCGCGAAGCTGACTTTTACGGCTCTATGGATGGGGCGAGTAAGTTTGTAAAAGGCGATGCCATTGCCGGTATCGTGATATTAATTATTAATATTGTTGGCGGCTTATTTGTGGGCATGATCCAACACGACTTGAGCTTTAGCCGCGCAATGGAAGTATATACTTTACTTACCATTGGTGACGGCCTTGTGGCGCAGCTTCCTTCATTATTACTCTCTATTGGTACTGCTATTGTTGTTACTCGCCAAAACGAATCACATAACATGGGTGAGCAATTTAAAGCCCAATTAGGTAACGAAAAATCATTATTTATCGCCTCAGGTATTTTAATCATTATGGGGTTGGTTCCGGGTATGCCTCATATTGCTTTTTTAAGTTTAGGCGCACTACTTGGCTACTTAGCTTATTTTACTCAGCAGCAAAAATTAAAAGCCGCTGCTCTAGCAGCCCAAGAGGCTGAAAGTGGTGCCGTTGCCGGTACTGGCGTTGCAAACAAGCAAGAGCAAAAAGAGCTTGGATGGGACGATGTACAACAAATTGACGTTATTGGCTTAGAAGTTGGCTACAGGCTTATTCCGCTTGTTGACCAATCTCAAGGTGGTGAGCTGCTCAACCGAATTAAAGGGGTGCGTAAAAAGTTATCTCAGGAGCTTGGCTTTTTAGTACCGCCTGTACATATTCGCGATAACTTAGAGTTAGACCCTAATGCGTACCGTATTACCATGATGGGTGTTTCAAGTGGTGAAGGCGAGCTCAAACATGGCGATGAACTGGCCATCAACCCAGGGCAAGTATTTGGCCCTATTAAAGGGGTTGAAACCAAAGACCCTGCATTTGGCTTAGATGCGGTGTGGATAAAGCCTGATCAAAAAGACGAAGCACAGTCACTAGGTTACACCGTGGTTGATTCAGCCACTGTGGTCGCCACCCACATTAGCCAGTTATTAACTAACAGTGCCGCATTATTGCTAGGGCATGAGGAGGTTCAAAACCTGCTTGATATGTTAGCAAAAAGCCATCCACGTTTAGTAGAAGGGTTAGTGCCAGAAGTACTACCACTGACAACCGTTGTAAAAGTACTGCAAAATTTATTAAACGAAGGTGTGGCTATTCGTGATATGCGCTCTATTGTTCAAACCCTTGTAGAGTACGGCCCACGTAGCCAAGATGCCGATGTTTTAACAGCTGCAGTGCGTATTTCGCTGCGCCGTTTAATCGTACAAGACGCTGTGGGCATGTCATCAGAAATCCCTGTCATAACCTTGGCGCCTGAGTTGGAACAGATGTTGCATCAGTCATTACAAAATGCAGGCGACGAAGGTGCCGGAATAGAACCAAGCCTTGCTGAGCGACTTCAAACATCATTAAACGAAGCGCATCAGAATCAAGAAATGGCCGGAGAACCTTCAATATTGCTAACGTCAGGAATGTTACGCACTGTGTTATCTCGTTTTGTTAAGTACACCATACCGGGTTTAAGGGTGATGTCTTATCAAGAGGTACCAGATGAAAGACAGATCAAGATTGTCAGCTCAGTAGGCCAACAATAAAGATTTTAACAGGGGTTGAACCATGAAGATTAAACGTTTTTTTGCTAAAGATATGCGCACCGCACTGAAAGAAGTTAAAGATGAGTTAGGTGTTGATGCCGTTATTATGTCGAACAAAAAACTCGCTAATGGTGTAGAAATTGTTGCCGCAGTAGATTACGACAAAGCAGCCCCTAAAGCCGCAGCGCAACCACAGGCAGCGCCAGCTCCTCAAAGAGATGTTCAACAAAACGCTCATAACTTTGTAAAGCCAGAGCCGCAGCGTGCGCAACCTGAGCCACAAGCAGCAGTCGCCGATAGCTTACAAGCGTTATTAGAGCGTCAGTCGCCGCGTCCTCGCTCTCCTGAGCTTGCTTCTATGTTTTCGCAATCAGGTATTGATACATCTGAGCATTATCAAGAGCCAGCACAGCCACGTACTACAAATATGTTTGCACGCGAAAATGGAGCGCCAAAACGCATGCAAACCCAAGCTGACAGCTTAGGCTTTGATGACCTAGATCAAGATTTTGACGAGCTAGATACGGCGGTTGCACCGCGTAGCCAAGCTAATAATAACGAAAGCGCTCAAATGAGCGCAATGCGTGATGAAATGAACGCAATTCGCCAGTTACTAGAGCACCAAGTATCGGGTTTAATGCAGCAAGATATGGCGCGTCGCGACCCAACACGTGCATGCATGATTGATCGGTTAGTTGGCATGGGGATAGATAAAGACGTTGCAGAGCAAATGGCGTGTTTTATTCCTGATGACGTATCGCGCCAGCAAGGTTGGAAGGCATTATTACAAATGGTTGAAGATCAAATGCAGACCACCAATAATGAAATTCTTCGTCAAGGTGGTGTGTACGCACTTGTAGGGCCTACTGGTGTAGGTAAAACAACCACAGTTGCTAAACTTGCAGCATTAGGGGCACAAAAATATGGCGCCGATAAAGTCGCCCTAATAACGACTGATACCTACAGAATAGGTGCTTATGAGCAGCTTGCTACGTATGGCCGTATTATTGGTTGTGGTGTTAAACAAGTAAAAGATGCCAATGAATTAGCTGAAGTTTTATATCATTTACGTAATAAGCGTCTAGTATTAATTGATACAGCGGGTATGAGTCAACGTGATTTACGCTTAACTGAACAGCTAAACACCTTAATGCGTAACCAAAGAGTAGATATACGTAGTTATTTAGTATTAAGTGCTACTGCACAAATAAATGTTCTACAAGAAACGGTGAGACATTTTAAAAAGGTTCAGCTAAGCGGTTGTATTTTCACTAAGTTAGATGAATCATTAAGTTTAGGTGAGATTATTAGTATAGCGATTCAAAATCGTCTTCCGATAGGGTATCTTACTAATGGTCAGCGTGTACCAGAAGATATTCGCGTTGCAAATGCTGAAAAACTAGTAAAAAAAGCTGAGCAATTGTATTTAAAAAGAGCAAAAGCACAACATTCAAGGCACCAAGCGGTGGCGCCAAGCACAGTAGGGATGTATGATTAACACAGTATTAGATCAAGCAAGCGGCCTGCGCAAAATGAGTCAAAACAATAACAACGGCGTAAAAGTTATCGCTGTCACTGGCGGTAAAGGAGGGGTGGGTAAAACCAACGTCTCTTTAAATACTGCTATTGCTTTAGGGCAGCAGGGTAATCGTGTATTAGTATTAGATGCCGATTTAGGCCTAGCTAATTGTGATGTAATGCTAGGACTACGTGTTGAAAAAAACTTATCTCACGTCCTTTCAGGTGAGTGCGAACTTGACGAGATTTTAGTTGAAGGCCCAGGCGGTATTAAAATCGTGCCTGCTACATCAGGCTCGCAAAATATGGTGGAGCTAACCCCATCTGAGCATGCTGGGTTAATTCGTGCCTTTAGTGAGCTTAATACCGAATTTGATATTTTAATTGTAGATACCGCCGCTGGTATTTCTGACATGGTGCTGAGTTTTTCTCGTGCAGCGCAAGATGTCATGGTGGTGGTGTGCGACGAGCCGACCTCTATTACTGATGCCTACGCGCTTATTAAAGTACTTAGCCGCGAGCATGGCGTTTATAAATTTAAAATTGTTGCAAACATGGTGCGCAGTATGCGCGAGGGTCAAGAGCTTTTTGCAAAGCTCTCTAAAGTAACAGACCGCTTTTTAGATGTGTCTATGGAGCTTGTTGCGACTATTCCATATGATGAAAATATGCGTAAATCTACGCGTAAACAAAAAGTAATTGTCGATCTTTTCCCTAATTCACCAGCAGCAGTTGCGTTTAAAACATTAGCGACAAAAGCAGTAAAATGGCCTATACCTAATCAACCTTCAGGACATTTAGAGTTTTTCATTGAGAAGCTAGTAAACGGCTGATTATGACAACATCGGTGAAAAGAGCTATGGGATATCAATCAACACAAAATCTAAATGTGATTGTTGAAAAACACGCGTCGCTTGTCAAAAAAGTGGCGTGCCATTTAATAGCTCGTCTTCCTCCTAGCGTTCAGCTTGATGACTTAATCCAATCGGGAATGATTGGCCTTATCGAGGCCTCAAAAAACTTTGACGCCAGTAAAGGGGCAAGCTTTGAAACGTTTGCTGGTATTCGTATCCGCGGCGCTATGCTTGATGAAATGCGCAGAGGGGATTGGGCACCACGTTCGGTGCACCGTAAAAGCCGATTAGTAGCCGAAACTATCACAGAATTAGAAAATAGCTTAAATAGAGAACCAAAAGATACTGAAGTAGCTGAAAAACTTGATATTTCGCTAGAAGAATACCATCATATTTTAAATGATGTTAATTCCAGTAAAGTGCTTGGTATAGAAGACCTAGGGGTAGATGAAGATGTTATTAGCCCAGCAGGTCAAGATTTAGCGCTAGACAAACCATTTAATAATGTTAAAAATGAACGGTTTAATAATTCATTGTTAGAGGCAATAAAGTCTTTACCAGAGCGAGATGCAATGGTGCTTTCTTTGTATTACAACGATGAAATGAATTTAAAAGAAATTGGGCATATACTCGATGTAAGTGAATCGCGTGTAAGTCAGATACATGGTCAGGCGATGATTAAGCTCAAAGCAAAAATCAATGACTGGATAAACTAGTAGTAAGTAAATTATAGGTTAAGACCTCACCGGAGGATGTTTTGGATAAAAACATGAAAATTCTTGTTGTTGATGATTTCTCTACAATGAGACGTATTATAAAAAATCTGTTGCGTGACCTAGGGTTCACGAATGTTCAAGAAGCTGACGATGGTTCTACAGCATTACCTATGTTGCAAAATCAGGTTTTTGACTTTGTTGTAACCGATTGGAACATGCCAGGCATGCAGGGTATTGACTTGCTAAGAGCCATTAGAGCTGACGAAAAATTAAAACATATTCCGGTTTTAATGGTGACGGCAGAAGCTAAAAAAGAACAAATAATAGCGGCAGCGCAAGCAGGTGTTAATGGCTATATTGTTAAGCCATTTACTGCTGGTACTTTGAAAACTAAATTAGAAAAAGTGTTTGAACGCTTAGGTTAATGAGAGGAGAGGCTTATGTCAGCACCAGCTGCGCCTCAAATTACTTTAGAACAAGCTCGTCAGCTCGTCGTTTTTTTAGAAAACGGTGAGCAAGATAAAGCAGATCAATTAATTTTAGATACTGCCTCTCAAGAGCAATCGCAGCTTTTTGCTGAAGTAGGTAAGTTAACACGCCAATTACACGAAGCCCTTAAAAGCTTTGAACTTGATACGCGTTTAACCGATTTAACCACTGATGCAATTCCGGATGCGAAAAAGCGCTTAAACTATGTCATGGAAATGACAGAAAATGCAGCTAATAAGACAATGGATGCGGTCGAAGCAAGCCTGCCTATTGCGCAGCAGCTAGCAGATGAAATTGCACATATTAAGCCTACTTGGGATAGGCTTATGAACCGCGAAATAGAGCTGGGCGAGTTTAAAACCTTATGCCACAGCATCGACAAGTTTATGAACAGCTCTCATCATAAAACCGATGAGTTGCAAACTTTAATGACCAATGTACTAATGGCGCAGGATTTTCAAGATTTAACCGGCCAGGTTATCCGCCGTGTAATTGAATTAGTCAGAGAAGTAGAAGAAAGTTTAATCCACCTTTTAACAGCATTTGCTGCACAAGATGACAGCATAGCTGAAAGTAAAGAACAACAAGAAACAGAAGAACTGGTTGCCGCACAAACATTAGCAGGTCCTGAAGGCCCTATTATTGATAAAGAGTCGCGAAATGATGTTGTATCTGACCAAGACGAGGTCGATGACCTATTATCAAGTTTGGGCTTCTAAGAGGAGAGTAACTGCATGAGCTTTGAAGTCGATGAAGATATTTTACAAGACTTTCTTGTAGAGGCTGGAGAAATCCTAGAGCTTTTATCTGAACAGTTAGTTGAGCTAGAAAATAACCCAGAAGATACTGAGTTACTAAATGCTATTTTTAGGGGCTTTCATACCGTAAAAGGAGGGGCAGGCTTTTTAGCTATGACTGAGCTTGTTGATGCCTGTCATGGTGCTGAAAACGTATTTGATCTCTTACGCCAAGGGGTTAGAACTGTTAATTCAGAATTAATGGATGTGATTTTACAAGCACTAGATACCATTAATGAAATGTTTGCCACTATTCAAAATCGCGAACAGCCAGACCCAGCAGACCCTCAATTATTAGAAACTCTTCATAAACTTAGTCAACCGCCTACGGATGACGAGCTTACTGAAACAACCCCCGAAGTTGTTGAACAAGAACCCGCAGCTCCCGTTAGCGCAACAGATGATGAAGACCCATTTGCATTTGATGAACTATTTGATGTGGCAGGTTCAAGCCCTTCAGCAGATAGCACGCAAATTGACGAAATTACAGAAGATGAATTTGAAAGCTTACTCGATGAGTTACACGGCAAAGGCCAAAGCCCGGTGTCGCAACCAAGTGCAAGTGCAGAGCCAGATTCAAGTTCAGATATTACCGATGATGAATTTGACAGTTTATTAGATGAATTACACGGTGTAGGTAGTTTTGGTCCGGTTGCAGGAGATACTTCAAGCGGTGAGCCAGAAGTAAAACACACAGCACCACCAGCGGCTGTTGCAAATGATAGCGGTGATGATGAAATCAGCGATGATGAATTTGAAGCACTGCTTGATGAACTGCATGGTAAAGGCGCCGCACCAGAATCAAAAGAAGCTGACACACCTGCACCGCAGCCACCTAAGGCTGCACCTGTAGCACAAACGCCAGCAAAACCTACGCCAGAAAAGCCTACGCCAGCACCTGCAGCAAAACAAGCTCCGGCGGCTAAAGCCGCTGCGCCTACACCTAAAGTGGCTGAAAAACCAGCGAGTAGCGCTGCACCTAAAAAAGCTACGCCTCCACCTGCTGAAACCACAGTACGTGTTGATACAAAGCGTTTAGACCAAATAATGAATATGGTTGGCGAGTTGGTATTAGTACGAAATAGGTTGGTTAGTTTAGCGACCAATACAGACAGTGAAGCGATGGGTAAGGCGATATCAAATCTTGATGTGGTCACTGCTGATATTCAAGGTGCAGTAATGCAAACGCGAATGCAGCCTATCAAAAAAGTGTTTGGCCGATTCCCTCGCGTAGTACGTGACTTAGCCCGTAGCTTAAATAAAGAAATTGATTTACAGCTTGTAGGTGAAGAAACCGATTTAGATAAAAACTTAGTTGAGGCACTGGCCGATCCGTTGGTGCATTTAGTACGAAACTCAGTTGACCACGGAATTGAAATGCCAGCAGCGCGTGAAGCTGCGGGTAAGCCTAGAACCGGTAACGTTACATTATCGGCTTCGCAAGAAGGCGACCATATTTTGTTAACCATTAAAGATGATGGTGCAGGTATGGATGCGGAAAAACTGAAAAAAATAGCGATCAGTAAAGGCGTTATTGACCATGATCAGGCAAGTCGCTTATCAGATACAGAAGCGTATAACTTAATATTTGCACCAGGCTTTTCGACCAAAGAAGAGATATCTGATATTTCTGGCCGTGGCGTAGGCATGGATGTAGTAAAAACTAAAATTACGCAGCTTAATGGCTCTGTGAGTATACAGTCAGAGTTGGGCGTAGGGACTATTTTAGAGATAAAAGTACCATTAACACTGGCTATTTTACCTACGCTGATGGTTATTGTTGGTGAGCAAACGTTTGCGTTACCACTTGCTGGTGTGAGTGAAATATTCCACTTAGATTTAACCAAAACCAATGTGGTAGATGGCCAGCTTACAATTATTGTTCGTAAAAAAGCGATACCGCTATTTTACTTAGAGCATTGGCTAGTTAAAGGTGCTGATTGTTCTCAGCGAAAAGCGCAAGGTCATGTGGTAATTGTACAAATAGGTACTCAGCAAGTTGGCTTTGTGGTTGATTCATTAATTGGCCAAGAAGAAGTTGTTATTAAGCCTCTTGATGCGTTATTACAAGGTACGCCTGGAATGGCTGGTGCAACAATTACATCTGACGGTGGTATTGCGCTGATTCTGGATGTACCTAATATGCTTAAGCATTACGCAGGATAAAATGTAGGCATACCTGTGTATGCCTACACATAAATTTAATAAGAGAGCGCAATGGCCGTAAAAGTTTTAGTTGTTGACGATTCCAGTTTTTTTCGCCGTCGAGTAAGCGAAATTCTTGAACAAGACAGCGGTATTGAAGTAATAGGTTTTGCTGTTAACGGTAGAGAAGCCGTAGAAAAAACAGCGCAGTTACGTCCAGATATGATCACCATGGATGTAGAAATGCCTGTGCTTGATGGTATTAGCGCAGTAAAAGAAATTATGGCGAGTAACCCAACGCCAATACTTATGTTTTCTTCATTAACTCGCGACGGTGCAACCGCAACTTTAGATGCACTTGATGCCGGAGCTATGGACTTTTTACCGAAAAAGTTTGAAGACATTGCACGAAATAACGAAGATGCAATCAAGTTATTGCAAGCCAAAGTGAAGGAAATTGGTCGCAGGCGTGCTCCACGCCCTGTTAGGCCATTAACATCAAGTAAGACAACTGCTGCACATGCAAGCAAACTTGCCACAACAAGCTCATCGCTTAAACAACCTGATAGAAGCTTTCAACGTGCCGCCCCAGTGCAGACAACAACTACACCCAGTATGCCCACGCGTGCCAGCGGTAAACACTATCAAATAGTGGCTATTGGCACTTCAACTGGCGGGCCAGTTGCTTTACAAACCATATTAACCCAATTACCTGCTAACTTTGCACACCCTATTTTGTTAATTCAGCACATGCCAGCAGCATTTACGCCTGCGTTTGCGGCACGTTTAAATAGCCTTTGCAAAATACGCGTTAAAGAAGCGCAACAAGGTGACAGGCTAGAAGCCGGCACAGCCTACTTAGCCCCTGGTGGACAGCAAATGATGGTAGAGGGGCGAAGTGGTAACAAAACGCTGCGTGTATTTGAAGATAATAGTGAACGTATAAGCTACAAACCAAGCGTTGATGTGACTTTTGCAAGTGTTGCCAAAAGCTACCAAGGAGATGTACTTGCTATTGTTTTAACCGGCATGGGCGCTGATGGACGTGATGGCGCGCGAATGCTTAAGCAATCTGGCGCAACAATTTGGGCGCAAGATGAAAAAAGCTGTGTGGTATACGGTATGCCTCAAGCCATTGCCAACGCTGGGCTTGCCTCTGAGCATTTAGCGTTAAACGACGTAGCAGCAAGATTAAAAAGAGAGACTGGTTGTGGATAAGCTCTCAGTTTTAGGGTTAATCATTGCGCTGGGCGCTATAGCGATTGGTTACTCTTTAGAGGGTGGCGTTGTCACGGCGTTATTTAATGGCCCTGCACTTATTATTGTACTTGGCGGCACCTTAGGGGCTGTTATGTTGCAAACGGCGACAAGCACCTTTAAAAAAACGCTAAGCATGAGCCATTGGGTGTTTTTTTCACCCCAGTACAATATTGAGCAAGCCATAGAGCAAATTAAAACGTGGTCGCATAAAGCTCGCCAGGAAGGGTACTTAGCGCTTGAAAAAGAGGCACTTAGTCACCCAGATCCTTATGCAGCAAAAGGGCTTAGTTTACTAGTGGATGGGTGTTCGGAGCAAAAGCTACGCGACACCTTAGAAATAGATTTAATGCTTGAACGAGACCGCTTACTTGAAGCAAGTAAAGTGTACGAAGCCATGGGCGGATATAGCCCAACTATAGGTATTTTAGGGGCTGTACTTGGTCTTATTCAAGCAATGTCATTTATTACCGACCCTCAAAAGCTAGGTGCAGGGGTCGCCACCGCATTTATTGCAACAATATATGGGGTGGGTTTAGCTAACTTATTATTTTTACCTATGGCCAATAAGCTTAAGCAGCGAGTAGAGCAAAAAATGCTTTACCATGAAATGATGGCCGAAGGGGTGATTGCTATAAGCCTTGGCGAAAGTCCTATTAACATAGAATTAAAGCTTGAAGCTTATCGCACAGAGCGCCCTAATGTCGTGGTAGAGTAACTTTTATGTTACGCCGGCGCTTACGTCAATCAGCTGAAAAAAATCAACATACAGAACGTTGGTTAGTCTCTTATGCTGATTACATGACCATTATGTTTGCCTTTTTTGTGGTTATGTATGCCATTGCCATAAATAAAGAAGAAAGCTTTCAAATCCTCTCAGACTCCCTAGAACAGGTTTTTGACAAGTCAGCAAGGCAGCAATCGCAACAAGGTGAGGGCGTGACAGGCGAAGGGCTACTTACTGACCGTGTTACCCCTGAGCAAGAGTTATTGTACGGTGAGAGCATTCAAAAACAGGAGTCTGGCCCAGAGCTGCTAGATGGACATAGTGATACCAGCAATATAAAACAAAAACATTTAGGTAAACCACTCGATAGTTTGTTAACTAAATTACATTCAGCACTTATTGATGAAATTCGTGATGGAGAAGCCAGTTTAGAGCTTAACCAAGATTGGCTTATTATTGAGCTAAGTTCAGGAATGCTGTTCTCAAGTGGTAGCTCTGTGGCCCACGCGCGAGCTAAGCAAGTCGTAAAAATTGTAAAAGATATTATTGCCCCAGTAGATAACTACATAAGGGTAAGAGGTTACACAGATAACGAAAGTATTCGCAATGAAATGTTTCGCTCTAACTGGGAGTTGTCAGTTGCACGGGCGACCTCTATTTTAGTTGAATTAGAAACGTTAGGAATTAACCCAGCGCGAATGGCAATCGAGGGGTATGGGCAATACTCACCTTTTGCCGATAACGACACCGCAGCGGGTCGAGCAGAGAATCGTAAAGTTGTTATTGCGCTTTCTAAGTATGGCTTAGTACAACAAACCACCGAAAATGAAGCTGAGCCTGATGAGCAAGTGCAACAAGCTGCGCCTGAGCCAGAGGTGGAACTTCCCTCTGATGATAACTCTATTAAAATAATTCGTTTACCTCATGGTGGCATCAGAATCACCACGCGCAATGAACAGTAATTAGGACTTAATGTGAAGATTTGGACAGTAGCAAATCAAAAGGGCGGTGTAGGTAAAACCACAACGGCTGTCAGTCTTGCTGGTATTTTGGCCTTGCAAGGTAAACGCGTATTACTCATTGATACCGACCCTCACGCCTCACTAACGTACTATTTTGGTATTGATTCTGAAGATTTAGAAGTCAGTGTGTACGATATTTTTGCTCGCGGCACCTCAATGCAAAGTGAAGAAATACTTCAAGCATTGTGCCCCTCTACCATGGAAAACCTAGATATATTGCCCGCGACGATGGCTATAGCAACCCTCGATAGAAGTATGGGTAATAAAACGGGGATGGGCTTAATTTTAAAAAAAACACTTGCAAAAATTAGTGAACATTACGATTATGCGCTGCTTGATTGCCCGCCAGTTTTAGGTGTTTTAATGGTGAACGCATTAGCCGCCAGCGAACGTATTTTAGTGCCTGTGCAAACTGAGTTTTTGGCGCTCAAAGGGCTTGATAGAATGATGCGCACTATGGAGTTAATGCAAAGCTCTCAAGCGAAACAGTACCAATATACTATAATCCCTACTATGTATGATAAGCGCACTAAAGCGTCGCTTGAAGCCTACAAAACGTTGCAAAATACATATAAAGATAAAGTATGGCCAGGGGTGATCCCCGTTGATACAAAGTTTAGAGATGCAAGCCTTGCACAAAAGGTACCCATAGAGTTTTGCCCACGTTCACGTGGGGTCTACGCTTATAAAGCGTTATTAGATTATTTAATTGGACAAGGTTAATGAATGAGTAAGCAATTATTTGCTAATGAAAAAGTAATGACTCAATACTTAGGGGCGCTATTATGCGAAGACGAACCTGAGGAAAACCTTGAGCCTGTAGCAAAGCTACTTGAGCAAGTACCTAGTGCCTTACAAAACGACGAAGTACTTTTAAAGCCTAAAGCACAATTAAAAGTAACCGAGCAGCTTTATTCTGAGCAAGTAAAAGAGAGTAATAGCGAGGCTGACGCCACTATTTCGCCACCTGCACCTATTGAGCCTGAGCCAGTAGAGACAGCTGAGGTGCAAACCCAGTTAAGTACAGAACCTGCCCCTTTATTACATAGCCAAGAAGATTACTTTGAAGGTGAATTTCAGGCTCTGTTTTTTGAAGTGGCTGGTTTAACATTGGCTGTTCCTTTGAAAGCGCTTGGAGGAATTCATCAATTAGGTGAAGTAAATCATTTATTTGGTAAGCCAAAGTGGTTTAAAGGCGTTATGCTTAATAGAGATGAAAAGCTAAACGTAGTTGATACTGCCCGTTGGGTAATGCCTGAAAAGTACGATGAAAAGTTAGAGGCGTCTCTTAATTATCAGTATTTAATAACCCTAGGCGATAGCAACTGGGGTTTATTGGCCGAAAAGTTAATAAATAACATTACATTGAGTAAAGAAGATGTAAAATGGCGAAAAAACAGTGGCAAACGCCCTTGGCTTGCCGGTGTTATTAAAGAAAAAATGTGTGCTTTAATAGATGTAGATAATTTAAATGCACTATTAGAAAAAGGCTTAGATAGCCGTCAGTAGTAACGACCATTACGGGGTAACAGCATGAGCGAAGATAGACTATTATCAGCGAATAAAAACGCAGATAACAACGATGAAATTTTACAATGGGTAACGTTTAAGCTTGAAGAAGAAACGTATGGCGTAAACGTAATGCAGGTGCAAGAAATTTTACGTTATACCGAAATTGCCCCAGTACCTGGCGCACCTTCATACGTTATTGGCATTATAAATTTACGTGGTAACGTAGTCACTGTTATTGATACTCGTGCACGCTTTGGTTTGCCTGCTGCAGATGCAACTGATAACTCTCGCATTTTAATTATTGAAGCAGAAGAGCAAGTAATTGGTATTTTAGCTGATAGTGTTTCTGAAGTTGTGTATTTACGCAGCTCTGAAATAGACAGCGCCCCAAATGTTGGTACCGAAGAAAGCGCTAAGTTTATCCAAGGTGTATGTAACCGCGATAACGAATTACTTATTTTAGTCGATTTAAATAAATTACTTAGCGATGACGAATGGGATGAGTTAAGCGATATTTAAGCTTTACCACTAAAATTATGTTGTTACTCAGTATCGCAATAGCAGCGCTAGGGATAGGTTTAATATCGCTGGCGCTAATTGTTGCATTAAAAAATAAACAGTCGGCGGAGCTTAATGCGGTATCACAGCAATTAAAAGATACCTCAGAGCAAACACATATATTACGCAGTGAAGTGTCTGAGCTCAGAACAGGGCTTTTAAGTATTGGTAAGCGCGTACTTGAAGTTGAGCAACAAAATCAAGAGTTGATGCAACAACAAGCTGCCCAAAAATATGATGACCCAGACGCAAAAATATATTCTCGTGCTGTTAAAATGGTTGAGCTTGGCGCAGATTTAGATGAGGTGATACGCGAGTGTGAGCTTCCTAGGGCTGAAGCTGAACTATTATTTTCGTTACATAAACAAAAAGACGCCTAGCGTCTTTTTTGCTTTTAACTACACAATACCAATGTGCAGTAATACTTAATAAATGGGGAGATATAATTTATCCACCTAGTTATGCCTTTACATTTAGCTTACCTTGAAAGTCTTGCCAGCCAGGTGGGAACTGCCCACGAAGCACGTACGAAAAAGCAATCAATTCAGCAATAACATAATAAAGCTCTTTAGGTATTTCCTCTCCCAATTCTAAGTGTGAGAGTGTTTTAGCAAGTGCTTCATCTTGGTGGATCATAATGCCTTTTTGTTTCGCTGCTGCGATTATTTCATCGGCCAACTCGCCAAACCCTTTTACACTTACCGCGGGGGTGCTTCCTGCTTCATACAACAGGCCAATCGCGGATTTATTATTTGCTGCTAAATTAGAGGTGTCAGTCATGTTAAACCTTAATATTTATAATGGCATGCGATTGATAAAACGCTTGATGACTAGCATCTCCGCGTTTTAAGTTTAGCTCGCCTACTTGCAAGCCATGCTGAGCTAATTTAGCCCTGAGGCTATCTAAGTGAGTGTGTGCAATTGCACTTACTTCTTGGCTAGAGGCAAGCAGCTGGCAATCGAGCGCTTTGTCCATAAGCTCAGCCACTATTTGTAATTGCCCTTGCTGTGCATAATCAAAATTTAATCTAACAAACCACACGTTTTTTTCGGTTTTATCTACACTGGCTTTTTTATATTGCCCTAAGGTTATCTCTGTTTGTCCCGCTTCAGGCGGAAGTTTCATCGGAAATAAAAACTGTGCTAGCGGGTTTGTGTCGCTTTGTTGGTTTGGCGTAGTTACTTGTACTTGGCTAAGGGTATTTTTAACTTGTAGCAGCTCTGGGGCAAGCTCTTGTATTTGTGTTTGTTGAAGTTGCTCTAATAGTTTATCCGCGCCATTACCTACTTTAAAAGTAGGTAAAAGCACATTAAGTAGGGCATCCACGCCTGTGTGGTTATTAAACGTTAGCGAAGTACTTGATTGGCTTATTATTGGCGCCGCTAAAATAGTAACCGCAAGTTGCTCAAGCCCTTTTGTAAAGCTACTTTGTAGTGTGTCGTTTGGCGTAGTAAGCGGTTGTAAGGTACTTAAAAGCTCTCGCTGTATGGTGGCTGGGTGCACATTAGTACTGGAGACCATTCTATTAAAAGCTTGATTCACTAAACGCGTAAGATCAGGTGTATTTTGAGTAGCTTTACTTGCTATGTCAGTAATTTGGCTACTCAACAATGTTTTAGGGTTGGAAGCGCTATTTGGGCGCTCACTCTCTGTTGGCAAATTTAAAAGCGAGGTTAAAAGTTTAGCCTCTGTTGGTTGTAACTGCTGACTTACAGCTGTGTTAAAAAGTGAGTGAGACAAACTGGGTTGGTTAGGAGTATTTACCTGTGAAGTTGTGGCATGTAGTGTTTTTAAACTCAGCGGCACAGAAGCGTTGCCTTGCGTACGTACATTTGTTGGTTGGGTGCTCACTGCTTGGGGCTGAGCTTTATTGTTTGCTGATTGCCATAACGTCACACTCGCCTTTAATTGCTGGGTTATTTGCACTAAAGGAGGTAGCTGCGCAAAGTGTTTAGCTAAAAGGCTGTTAGGGGTAAAAGAATGATTAGCCACTTCTGCGGTTATATTTAGCTTGCTTAAATTAGGGTTTGTTAGTGTGTTTATTGGTGTAGGCGTTTTATTTACATCAAGCTTAGCTTGTTGAGCCTGCAAAGGTGGCGTTTTACTCGCAAAGGGTTTGTTTTCAAAGTATTTAACGGCATCGTTAATTCGCGTTTTTATATCACTAAAGCTACTTTGTAGCCATGACTTTATAGGGCTTTGTGCACTTAACTGCGGGCTTGTTTTATCAGCGAGGGGACTGGCTGCATTTTGCTGCTGTGATAAAACCAAGTCGGTAAAGGGTTTACTAAATGAGTTATTAAGTGCGACCTGCATTTTAGGTAAGTTAGTTTTAATGAGCAGCTTATCTGCTTGATTAGTAATATTGACTGCCACGGGCTTGCTAGGCAATTCACTAAGCTGTTTATTGGTTATCGGGGTTGTGAACGAGCCGCTATGCTGAGGGTGCGAAATAATAGCTAATTTAGGCGTTGCTTGTAGTTGCGCGCTGGGCAGTAAGTTAGTTAATAGCTGCGAAATTTTATGTTGGCTGAGAGTTTGAGTATGGACGGTGTCAGCAAAGCGGTTAATAACATTTATTTGTGCGCCCTTATTGGTTGTATTAATAAGTACCTGTAATGGCTGCTCGGTATTTAACAGCTGTGCGGTTTCTTTGTTAATTGCAATACTGGCATTAAGGCTAGGTATCATAAGCTGCGGTGACGGCGAAAGCTGTACATTGACTGGCAAGGGTTTACTTTGTATTTCACTACCGGTACTAACATAATTTAAAAAACGCTGCAGTTGTGATGCGTTGCTAAGTGTAATATTAGTATTGTTGGGAGTAATATTTAGCTGCTTTCCATCAGCGCTGAGCTGTATGTTAGCACTTGCTATTTTGTCTGTATTTTGAGGGGCATGCGCTATGCCTAAGCGTAGTGTTTGCCAGTGTTTATCTATTAAAACATCGAGTGTAATTGAGCCTTTTGAAAACTGAATATTTTTAGCCGCAAGTACCTGCTCTGGTAATTGTACTAATTCGTGCGAAGTGCTCGGGGCGCTTTGGTTATTAACCAATGAATTAGATAATGTGATTTGCGTTGGATTATTCATTATTTTAAATCAAGTTTTCGCTAATTTTCGTGAATCGATTTTAAAGCAATATTCGTATTACCCTATCATTATGGTAGACTAACGCCTAATTTTTGGCATAGAGAAACGTCATCTTGTTACACATTAAGTCCGTCACCTGCATCAAGCAAGAACGTTGTTTGTTTGCGGATCTTAATTTTAGCCTAAATAGCGGTCAAATCATGCAATTAGCGGGTCCTAACGGGGCTGGCAAAACATCATTATTGCGTATTGTCGCAGGCTTTAGTGTGCCTGATGAAGGCGCTATTTTTTATAACCAGCAAGCTATTACCAAGCATTATGAAGAGTACGCCACAGACCTGCTATTTATAGGCCATAAAACCGGTGTCAATGTGCAGCTCAGCGCACTGGAAAACGTACGCCATTGGTTGCACATTAACGGCTATACAAATGAGCCCGACTTATATCCAATTTTAGCTAAGCTTGGCTTAGTGGGCCTTGAAGATGTGCCGGTAAGAATGCTCTCTGCAGGGCAGCAGCGTCGTGTCGCTTTAGTGCGATTATGGTTAAGCGATGCAAAACTATGGGTGCTTGATGAACCCTTTACTGCACTTGATAAAAATGGCGTTGCATTTTTACAACAACGTTTTTCTGAGCATTTAAAAAGTGGTGGCGCTATTTTACTAACAACCCATCAAGATTTAACAACACAGTTTGAAAACCTACAAACGGTGACCTTGGAGTATCGTTACTGATGACTCGTCAACATTCATATTGGCTGCTGTTTAGTGCGGTATTTAGTAAAGATGTAAAGCTTGCGTTTCGCCAGCGTGCTGAAATTATCAATCCTATCTTGTTTTTTCTCATTGTTATTTCTTTATTTCCGTTAGCAATTGGCCCAGAGCCCGGTCTATTAAACAGAATGGCGCCAGGTATTATTTGGGTAGCAGCTTTGCTCTCTACCATGCTTGGACTCGATAAATTATTCAGAGACGACTATAACGATGGCTCGTTAGAGCAGTTAATTGCATCATCGTACCCGCTATCACTCACCGTGTTGGCTAAAGTCGCGGCGCATTGGGTTGTTACCGGTTTACCATTAGTATTAATGACACCGTTATTTGCTTTATTGCTTAATTTAGAGAGCTCTGCGCTGTTAGCGACCGTATTAACATTATTATTAGGCACGCCATTATTAAGCTTTATTGGTGCAATTGGGGCTGGCCTTACTGTGGGATTACAAAAAGGCGGCATTTTAATGAGCCTATTAGTGTTGCCTTTGTATATTCCTGTTTTAATTTTTGCAACGTCAGCCATTGATACCAGTACTATGTCGCTGGATTATAGCGGGCAGCTTGCCATTCTTGGGGCCATGTTAGTAGTTGCTATTATGTGTGCACCCATCGCCATATCGTCAGCATTAAAAGTGAGTGTAAGTTAATATGTGGAAGTGGTTACATCCCTACGCAAAAGCAGAGCGCGCATATCAATTATGTAATACGTTACTGCCTTATTTTGCCGTTGTTACGGTTATAAGTATGCTTGTTGGTTGGATTTGGGGCTTAGGTTTTGCACCAGCTGATTATCAACAAAAAGACAGCTACCGTATTATTTTCATTCATGTTCCATCGGCTATTTTGTCTATGGGCGCATACTCTTCTATGGCTATAGCAGCTATTGTCGCTTTAGTGTGGCAATTACGTAACGCTGAACTTGCTGTAATTGCTATTGCCCCGGTGGGAGCATGTGTTACAGCTATTGCCTTAATTACCGGCGCTGCATGGGGTAAACCTATGTGGGGTGCTTGGTGGGTATGGGATGCACGTTTAACCTCTGAACTTATTTTATTGTTTTTATACTTAGGCGTGCTGTCGCTTTACCATGCCTTTGAAGATAAAAAATCAGCAGGGCGCGCAGCGTCTATTTTAGCCATTGTAGGGGTAATTAATTTACCTGTTATTCACTACTCCGTAGAGTGGTGGAACACCCTGCACCAAGGCGCAACAATCACAAAGCTTGATACAAAAGCCATTGACCCAAGTATGTTTTGGCCGCTTATGGTAAATATTTTAGCATTTGCAGCGTTTGTGGGCACTGTAACGTTAACTCGCCTTAAAAATGAAATATTACAACGTGAAAAGCATCGACCTTGGGTTCGAGCCTTGTTAAGTAAGGGGTAAATTATGCAGTTTGACTCTTTTTCTGATTTTATTGCAATGGGAGGCTACGGGTTTTATGTGTGGCTTTCATTTGGTACATGCGCCTTAATTTTGTTGGGCATTTTATTTAGCTCTTTACGTGATACAAAACGTATTATGGCCTCAGTAGAGCAGCAAGTTGCGCGCGAAGCGCGAATTAAAAAAGCGAAGCAGGAACAAATCTCATGAACCCAAGACGTAAAAAACGCCTATTGGTAATTATTGCAGTACTGTTTGGTATTGGTGCCTCTGTAGGCCTAGTGCTTTATGCACTACAAGAAAACATAAACTTATTTTATACACCAAGCGAGCTAATAGACGGCAAAGGCCCAGATAAAGAAAAACCGCAAATAGGGCAAAAGTTGCGTATTGGCGGTATGGTTGTGCCGGGTTCTGTCATTCGTAATGAACAAAGTTTACAAGTCAGCTTTAAATTGATTGATACCGGGCCATTGGTAACAATTAAATACCAAGGCATTTTGCCTGACTTATTTCGCGAAGGCCAAGGTATTGTAGCGCAAGGTGTGCTTGTAGAACCAAACGTGATTGAAGCTTTTGAAGTACTGGCTAAGCATGATGAAGAATACATGCCAGCAGAAGTAGCAGAAGCCGTAAAAGGAATTAAACACGAAAAACCAAAATACAACCTAGATAGCGGTAGCTAATATGATCCCAGAACTTGGTTATTTTTCTTTAACGCTTGCCATGGTGCTAAGCGTTTTACTGTGTATTTTTCCGCTGTGGGGCGCGCATACCGGTAATCTTCGTTTAATGCGTGCGGCCCCGTCTTTAGCCGTTGGCCAATTTGCTTTTGTACTTCTCTCGTTTGCTGCGCTTATCTATGCCAGCTTAACAGATGACTTTACGGTATCTTATGTGGCGTACCATTCAAGTAGTACTTTGCCTTGGTATTATAAAATTACCTCTACGTGGGGTGGGCACGAAGGCGCTATTTTACTGTGGCTTGTAATGCAAGCAGGGTGGACTGCCGTAGTTGCTATGCGTTCTAAATCGCTACCTTGGGTGTTGCGTGCACGTGTTTTAGGTGTGCTTGGCTTTTTAGGTGTCGGTTTTATGATGTACACACTACTGCTTTCAAGCCCATTTGAACGCTTACTGCCGTATTTTCCTGTTGAAGGGCGTGATTTAAATCCGCTACTACAAGACCCTGGTATGATCATTCATCCGCCATTACTGTATATGGGATATGTAGGGTTATCGGTTGCGTTTTCATTTGCTATTGCAGCACTTTTAACAGGTAAACTTGATAACACCTGGGCTAAATGGTCTCGCCCATGGACGATGACTGCTTGGGGCTTTTTAAGTTTAGGAATAACCATAGGCAGCTGGTGGGCTTACTCTGAGCTTGGCTGGGGTGGCTGGTGGTTTTGGGATCCGGTAGAAAACGCATCGCTTATGCCCTGGCTAGTCGCTACGGCTTTATTGCACTCTTTGAGCGTGACAGAAAAGCGCGGTGTATTTAAATCGTGGACTGTGCTGCTTGCCATCGCTGCATTCTCCCTAAGCTTATTAGGCACCTTTATTGTTCGATCAGGCATTATTGTATCGGTGCATGCATTTGCCACTGACCCCGATAGAGGTTTATTTATTCTAGCCTTTTTAGGCATTGTTGTTGGCGGCGGTTTATCGTTGTATGCGCTGCGCGTATCACAAGTTAAAAGCGAAGGCCGTTACAAGTTTGTATCACGCGAAGTGGCCTTATGGCTTAACAACATCTTTTTAGTGGTAGCCACATTAATTGTTCTTTTAGGTACTTTGTTACCTATGGTGCATAAAGAAATGGGCCTAGGCAGTATTTCTATTGGCGAACCGTTCTTTAATAAAATGTTTGCCATTTTATTAGTACCATTTGCCATATTAATGGGAATAGGGCCTTTTCTTCGTTGGAAACAAAACAAGTGGGCTGTACTACAAAATAAAGTATTAATAGGTGTGTTAATAAGTGTTGTTATTACCTGTGCGTGGTTGTTCTCAAGCTACGATGTCGTAAAACCACTTACATTATTAGCCACCACATTAGGTGTATGGGTTGCTGTATCTACTGCCATAGATTTATACGCCAAGGCGTCGGTTCACGGGACGCTAAAAGAAGGCATTAAACGTTTAGGCATTAGCTACTGGGCTATGGTGCTAGGTCACGTTGGTTTAGCATTTGTTATTGCTGGCGTAACACTTACTTCGGCGTACTCGGTAGAGCGTGATGTTTCTATGAAGCAAGGCGATATTGTTACGCTTAATCAATACGAATACCGATTTGATGGCGTTAAAGCAATACGCGGCCCTAACTACAGTGGACATGCTGGTGTAGTGTCGGTATTTAATAACGATAAGCTAGTGACTGAGCTGCACGCAGAAAAACGCAAATACGATATTGGTATGCAATTTATGACCGAAGCGGCAATTGATGCCGGCTTTACTCGCGACCTATATTTAGCGCTCGGAGAGCAATTAAGTAAAGGGGCATGGTCACTGCGTATTTATCACAAACCTTTCGTGCGTTGGATGTGGATAGGCGGTGTACTTATATCGCTTGCAGGGTTTATGATTTTATTCGATAAACGCTACCGTACATCAGCAAGTACACGCAAAAAAGCGTTGGAGAATGCGTAATGAACCGTAAAATTTTAGCTTTAGCACCGTTATTAATATTCATATTTTTATGTGTATTTTTGTATCAAGGTTTGTTTGCCAACCCGCGTGAAATTCAAACCGGACGACTAGGCCAAACGATGCCTGCGTTTAACCTGCCTGATTTAATGCAAGATGATAAGCGCTGGACAGATGAAAGCCTAAAAGGCGAAGTTTATTTACTTAATGTATGGGGGACTTGGTGCCCTACATGTTTAGTTGAACTTGGGTATTTAACTAAGCTACGTGAGCAAGGCGTAAAAATTATTGGTTTGTACTATGTACAAGGGTACGATGCCGATTTTGATGGCCCATTCGATATGCAGGCTTTGCGCACCGATGTGAGCGATATGCTCAGCCGTGCTGGCGACCCATACCAGTTTAATATTTTAGACTTGCACCGTACCTTGTCACTTGATTTAGGTGTATCAGGTGCCCCTGAAACATTTTTAGTGGATAAAACGGGTAAAATTTTATTACACCATACAGGGGATCTAAACCCGCGCGTATGGCGTGCTAAATTTGCCCCTGTTATGCAGGAGCTAAATTAATGCGAGTGTTTTTATTAACCCTGAGCTTTTTTATAAGTATGGCAGTGTATGCCGAGCAAGATCGCTACCAGTTTGACAATAACCAACAAGCTGTGCGCTTTGAAGAGTTAACCAAAGAGCTCAGGTGCCCTAAATGTCAAAACCAAAATATTGCAGACTCTGATGCCATTGTTGCAAAAGATTTACGCGACAAGGTGCTAGCGCTGGTAAAAGAAGGTAAAACAAAAGACGAAGTAATCGATTACATGATAGACAGATACGGTTATTTTGTTCATTACGATCCGCCTGTAACACCGGCCACATTAGTACTTTGGGTTTTACCTGTGCTTATTGTTATTTTGGGTTTTGGTTTTATTGTAATTCGCCAGCGTAAGGCGTCAGTTAAGCAAACCTGGAACAGCGATGATGAAGCAAAACTTGCTAAGTTAATTGCAGAAAATAAACGTCAGGAGCAAAATTAATGATTTTAATGTGGGCGTGTTTTGCTTTACTCACACTAATTGCACTGGCTTTTATTATGTTGCCTTTTTTAAAAAAAGAGCGCGTGCAAACCATTACTCACAATGCTAATGCAGAATTGATCAGCATTTACGAGCAGCGTTTAGTTGAGCTGCAAAACGACTTAGACAATCAACGTATTGATGCACAAAGCCACAGTGAATCGGTTATTGAGCTAAAACGTCGTTTATTGAACGAGCTTTCGCCAGAAAAATCGCTTAATAGCAAAGGTAATAACCGTATTTTTGCTTTAACAGGCGCAGCATTTTTATTAGCCCTCACCGGTGTTTTTTACACCTTTACAGGGAGCCAGCAGCAAATAGCAGCGTGGTATGATGCAATGGATAACCTTGCAGATTATGGCGAGCGTGCGGTAATGCAAAAAGGTGAGCCACTAACTCAAAACGAGTTGCAAGCGTTTGCTTTAGCGCTGCGCACTAAGCTTAGTGAATCAGGCGATGACGAAGTTGCGTGGATGTTGCTTGGACGTGTAGCCATGTCGTTAAACGAATTTGATATGGCGCAGCAATCGTTTGATAAAGCCCTTCGAATGAATCCAGACAACATGCAAGTACTCATTAGCTACAGCCAAGTTTTACTGCTTGAAGGCAGTGAAGAGAACATGACGCATGCAGCGGGTATGCTATCTAAAGTACTAAAGGTTGAACCAACAAACCTTGATGCTATTTCTTTATTAGCGCTTATTGCCTATGAGCGCAAGGACTGGCCGCAAGCCAAAGCGGCGTTTGAAGTATTACTTGCAAGCATGGATAAAAGCGATACGCGTTACTCAATGATAGCGCAGCGTATTTCCGATATAGAGCAACAAATGCAAAATGAGGGCTCTGTAATACCGGTCTCTGCTAATAGTGCTATTAGTGTTACTGTGAGCTTAGCAGATGAGCTTTTCGATAAGCAGCCACAGCAGGGGACTTTATTTATTTTTGCCAAGGCTGCTCAAGGCTCTCCTATGCCATTAGCGGTTGTTAAACTAAATGAATACAGCTTTCCGCTAACGGTGCAACTCACTGATGCTAATGCAATGGTTGATGGGTTAAACTTATCAAGTGCTAAAGATATTGTGATCACAGCGCGGATCTCAATCGATGAGTCAGTTATGCCAAGTAGTGGTGAGTTAGAGGGTCACTCTGAGACACTACAACGTGAAAACGTAAGTGACTACCAACTTCAAATTGATACATTAATACCTTAAGGACATTAGATGTTAAAGCATAGTTTTACTTTTTTATGTTTATTGGTGCTAGCCGGATGTGCACAAGTACCAGAAAACAAAGTTGATGAGCGCGACCCGCTACAAAGCATTAACCGTCCATTGTACGACTTTAATATGGATATTCTTGATGCTTATATTTTACGCCCTGTGGCTGTAGGGTATGTAGAAGTGACCCCTGTACCTGTACGCAATGGGATTGTTAACTTTACCGATAATATTAGTGCGCCTGTTGATATGATAAACGCAGGGCTACAAGGTAAAGCGGGCAACGCAGGCGTGAGTTTAGCGCGTTTTTTAGTTAACTCTACGGTAGGTGTGTTTGGTATTTTTGATGTTGCAAGTTCGCTTGGACTTGAGCTGGTAGATGAAGACTTTGGCCAAACATTGGGCGTGTGGGGCGTTGGCGATGGCGCATATATTATGCTGCCAGCAATGGGACCGACTACAGCACGTAACTTAACAGGCGATGTAGTTGATAACTTTGTGTTACCAGAAATCGCTCTGACTACGCCTCAAACTATTTTAGTTTTTGCGCTTAAAGCGGTCGAAGCTCGTGCTTCACTTATCCCGCAAGAAGGCCTACTTAATGACTCTCTTGACCCGTATTTATTTGTTAAAGACATATACTTTCAGCGTCAGCTTTATGAGCTATACGACGGCAACCCACCAATCAAAGAAGAGCCTGAAGACTTTGATGAAGACTTCTTAGAAAGCCTATAAATAACAGCTATAAAAAATGCCAGCAATTGCTGGCATTTTTTATGTGTATTTTGAGCTTAAATAAGCTCTAATGTTTATTATTCTTTAACCATCAGCTGCATTTGCTCATTAACCCAGGTTAAGGCGTCATGGTATGCGTTGGCAACTTCTTCGCCTAAATTTAATTGTTTAGCAATTTCGTTGGCGGCTTCCCAATCTGCGTGCTCATAAAACTTAACCAAGTTTAGATACTGAGCAAGCAGGCCTTCGTCATTCAATAGCGCAGCTTTTATCTCTGCAGACAGCGGGAGCTTTTGCATAACGCTTTCCATGGTTTCATCTAAAATGGCGTCCATAAGCGACATCATGCCAGTTAAAAAGGCCATACCGGTATCTTTAAACTGCCCGTGTGAAATAGCAAGTAGTTCACCAAATCGTGCACGTGTTAGCGAAAGCCTAATTAGCTCGACAGGTTTATCGGCAGAAACTTGCGCTGCGAATAATAAAGATAACAGCTTTTTAATTTCGTTAGCGCCAAGGACGATGAGTGCTTGTTTGATTGTGTTTATTTCGGCTCTGCGCGCAAACGCAGCTGAGTTTGAATAACGCAATAACTTGTAAGATAGATTTACGTCACGTTCAAACACATCGGTTATCTTTTTAAGATCCATTTCAACAGATGAGGTTTCGTAAAGCAGCTCTGCTAATGCCATTTCTGATGGCGGCAGTGCTTTACTTTGTACCATTTCAGGCTTTGAAAAAAAGAACCCCTGAAAATATTCAAACCCAAGCTCAAGAGCTAAATTATAGGCTTCATAGGTTTCTACTTTTTCAGCCAAAAGCTTGATGTGTGGATAGGCTTTAATATCGTTAATTATGGTTTTTATTGCATCTTCATCAGTGGTTAAAAAGTCTATTTTTAAAATATCGATAAACGGGTAAAAATGGCGCCATACTGGTTGGTGAATGTAATCATCAAGCGCTAGGGTGTAGCCTTTTTCTTTTAAATCTTTAACAATAGCCAGTAAGCGCTTACCTGGTTGCACGGTTTCAAGGATTTCTACAACGACCGTCTCTTTCCCTAACATAGTAGGGTAACCTTTAAGTAAGGTTTCTAGGGTAAAGTTAATATAGGCGGGTTTGTTGCCAGTTAAATCTTCTAAGCCAAAATTAAACTGACTCCCTTCGATTAGTTTCGTTGTTGCTTCGTCACCGTCTATGTCTGGAAATACATTATCAACGCCATCACGAAATAATAACTCGTATCCAACAAGCTCCTTTTCGCGGTCTAAAATAGGTTGGCGTGCAGCATAAAAATACATAAATAGTTCCGTACAAAATAATAATTATTAGCAATGGCTATAATATATGGCAAAACGTTCGAAATAGCATTAGGTAATTATTATTGATTTAATGAATTGTTATTAAATATTAGCTATATATGTAAATAAATTTACCGTATATCGGGTGTTTGAGGGTTAAATAGTCAATGCGGCTGTTTTTTGTTCACTTCAGTGTAACAAGTTGGAGTTATCACCTTTAAGCATGGTATAGTCAAGACGGATGGTTTTTACCCCAATAGTGTCTTTATTATAATATTTTAAGAGTCATTATTAGGATTAAAAGCCTGTTTTATACAACTTTGTGGAGGCGAATTTGGAAACAGGAATGATTATTTCACTGGTATTGTATTTTATAGTCATGCTTGGCATTGGACTTTATGCATACAAACAGTCTACAAGTGATGTTTCGGGTTATATGCTAGGTGGACGTAGCTTATCTCCAAGTGTTGCAGCATTATCTGCTGGCGCATCGGATATGAGTGGTTGGATTTTAATGGGCTTACCTGGCGCTATGTTCGTTACTGGCTTTAGTAGCACATGGATAGCAATAGGCTTGGTTATTGGTGCGTGGTTAAACTACTTTTTAGTTGCGCCTCGTTTGCGTGTTTACACTGAAAAAGCAAACGACTCAATCACAATCCCAGACTACTTCTCTAATCGTTTTAATGATAAATCAAACCTTTTACGTGTAGTTTCTGCGGTAGTAATTATTGTGTTCTTTACACTTTATACATCATCAGGTGTTGTAGCAGGCGGTAAATTGTTTGAAAGCTCGTTTGGCTTAAGTTACGAAATGGGTTTATACATCACCACTGGTGTTGTTGTTTTATATACCTTATTTGGTGGCTTCTTAGCCGTTAGCTTAACTGACTTTGTGCAAGGCTGTATTATGTTTATTGCCTTGATACTGGTACCGACCGTTGCTTACTCTTTATTAGATCAACCGCTAGAGTCAACGCTTCATAGCGTTAACCCCGATATGCTTAATTGGATAGGTGCAGGCTCTGCATTAGGGATTATTTCGGCAATGGCGTGGGGCTTGGGCTACTTTGGTCAACCTCATATTATTGTACGTTTTATGTCGGTGCGTAGCGTAAAAGATATGCCAACGGCTCGCCGTATTGGTATGACATGGATGATAGTTGCAGCAATTGGTGCTGTGGGTACTGGTTTATTTGGTGCCGCGTACACTTATGAAAACAACATTGTTGTTGAAGACCCAGAAACCATTTTCTTAATTCTTTCTGAGTTATTATTCCACCCATTAATTGCTGGTTTCTTATTGGCGGCTATTTTAGCTGCAATCATGAGTACAATTTCTTCGCAGTTACTTGTTAGCTCAAGTTCGTTAACTGAAGATTTTTACAAAACGTTTTTACGCAAAGAAGCAAGCGACACAGAGCTTGTTACTGTAGGGCGTATTAGTGTAGCAGCAGTCGCTTTGTGTGCTATTTACTTAGCGTACGATAGAGACAGCTCAATATTAAGCTTAGTAAGTAATGCATGGGCAGGTTTTGGTGCGGCATTTGGCCCACTGGTTTTATTTAGCCTGTACTGGAAACGCATGAACTTTGAAGGCGCACTAGCAGGTATGGTTGTTGGTGCTGGTACGGTTCTGTTTTGGATTTACTCACCATTTATGATTGATGGGCAAAGCTTAAGCAGTTACATGTACGAAATTGTACCAGGCTTTATTTTAGCAAGTATTGCAATTGTCGTTGTAAGCTTAGCGACGAAAGAGCCAGCGCCAAATATTACTGCGCTATTTGATGAGGTTGAAAAAGACCTTTAATAAACCCGTACTTTAGATACGAAAAAGCCACCTAGTTTAACTAGGTGGCTTTTTTATTTGCTATGTGTTGTCCTCAAATGTGTTTGCTTATTTAGGACATATCAATAACCAATAAGTTATTTAGCAGGTAATACTGTGCTTTCTACACTACCAAAGCCAATACGGGCATAGCCTGGCTTTTCGCACCAGCCGCGCATAATTACATTATCGCCATCTTCTAAAAAGCTGCGCTGCTCACCATTACTCAGGGTTATTTTTTCTTTACCACCACGAGAAAGCTCTAATAAAGAACCCGCTTCTTCATGTGTAGGGCCTGACTGCGTGCCAGAGCCGAGCATATCACCTGGCATAAAGTTACAGCCATTTACAGTGTGATGGGTCACCATTTGCGCCACAGTCCAATATGAATGTTTGAAGCTTGAGGCAGAGACCTGCGTAGGTTGGTGGTTGTCATCACGCATTTTTTGAGTCTGAATTTTAACATCCATTTGAATATCAAATGCACCTTGCTCGCGGTTAGCGGCAGATTCTAGGTACGGCATTGGCTGTGGATCGTTTTCATCACGTGTCCAGCTAGTTCTAAAAGGTGCAAGTGCTTCAGTGGTGACAATCCAAGGCGATACGGTTGATGCAAAGTTTTTAGCTAAAAACGGGCCTAATGGTTGGTATTCCCATGCTTGTAAATCTCGTGCTGACCAATCATTAAATACACAAAAACCAAATACATGGTTTTCAGCGTTTTCAATGGCGATAGCATCACCTAACGCATTGCCTTTGCCTAAGTAAATACCAAGCTCTAACTCATAATCTAGGCGTTTACATGGGCCAAATGATGGGGTATCTGCATCGGGCGCTTTAGTTTGCCCTTTAGGGCGGTGAAACGTTTGCCCCGATACATCAATAGATGAAGAGCGGCCATGATAGCCAATCGGCACCCATTTATAGTTTGGTAAAAGCGGGTTGTCTGGTCTAAACAAGCTACCAACGGCGGTTGCATGGTAAATTGAGGTATAAAAGTCGGTGTAATCACCAATACGACACGGCAGTGAAAACTCTATATCAGCTTGAGCAATAAGGGTACTTTGCATTTCTTTTTGTTGCTGTGCGCCTTCACGCAATGCTTTTGAAAGCGCTAAGCGCAGTGCTGACCAGTATTGCTCCCCTAAACCCATAAATGTATTTAGTGTTGATTCGCTTGCTGCATCCAGAGCTGTTTTAGCATCACCGGTAAAAATGTTTAAGTGGCTCAATTTTGCTAAATCAATAACCTGATCGCCAATAGCAACCCCGCCTCTAAATTCTTCATTTGTGTTTTTAGTACGAAATTCTGCAAAAGGTAAATTTTGAATCGGGAAGTCACAGCCTTTAATATTGGCCGACTCTACCCAGCTAGTTAAATTAATGTCGTGGGTTTCGTTAATTTGGCTCATTACTTATCCTTTAGGTTTGATGTTGGGTGCATGCATTTATTTAAGCATACTTGTATCTTGCACCCTACTTTTTAAATATTAAAACGACAAAAAGCAGCGAAGATCGCTGCTTTTAATTTACTCAAAAAAGTTATAAAACGCCGCGGCGCTCTTGGTCTCGCTCAATTGACTCAAACAATGCTTGGAAATTACCTTCACCAAAACCACCATCATCTACACGTTGGATCATTTCTATAAAAATAGGTCCAAATAGGTTTTTAGAGAAAATTTGTAATAGGTAGCAGTTTTCACTTTGGCTATCGACTAATATTTGATGCTCGCGAATTTTTTCTTTATCTTCTGCAACCCACGGCACACGGTCAAAAATAGTGTCGTAATACTCAGGAATAATGTCTAAAGTAGCAATGGTCGATTTATCAAGCTTATCAAGCGAGCTAACTAAATCGTCAGTTAAAAACGCGAGATGTTGTACACCAGGGCCATTATATTCGCCTAAATACTCGTCAATTTGGTTGTTGTCATTGCCTTTACCTTCATTAATAGGAATTGAGAAGGTGCCACACGGTGATTTTAATGCATACGATAGCAACGCTGTTTTTTGACCTTTAATATCGAAATAGCGTACTTCTGTAAAACCAAACACGTCTTTGTAAAAGTTTGCCCATGTTTCCATAGTGCCTTTGTAAACGTTATTAGTTAAGTGATCTATACGTATAAAGCCTTTATCTTCAACTACATTAGGTGATGATAAATCTTCAAAGTCAGACTCATAAATAGACCCTTTATCACCAAATTGCTCAATAAAGTAAATCAGGCTATCGCCAATACCGTAAATGGCGGGGTAAGGTAAGTCTTTATGGGTTGAGTCGGTTGCGGGTTTTGCACCACGTGCTACAGCTGTTTCAAATGCATGCTGTGCATCCTCAACGCGCCAACCCATAGAGCAAATTGCTGGGCCATGACTTTTTGCAAATTCAGCAGAAAAACCATCGCGTTCGTTATTTAGTAAAAAGTGAATGTCGTTTTGGTTGTAATAGACAATATCTTTGCCTTTAAATTTTTTTAATTTTGAAAAACCAAAATCAGTAAACACTTTATCCATGTAGTCTGCATCAGGTGTTGCGTATTCAGTAAACTCAATACCAACTAAACCTAGTGGATTATTTGCTTCACTCATTTTTATTACTCCTGCAATAAATATTGCTACTGCGATTATGTGTTGTTGTCGTGTTGAGCTAGATAATCAACTAGATTTTAAGTTTGGGGAAGAGGGGGAGCAGATTTAGCATTTGAGCAAACTGTAAATTTAATAAGACGTTTACTTAGTCAATAGGTTTATACCTTACGCTTTAGGGTAAACGAGCATGTATTAGCTTGATGCTTTTAGTTTATTTAAGTTTAAGGTATTGATATAAATAAATAAAAAAGAGGTTTTATAAAGATAAAACCTCTTTTAAAAATGTAGTTACGTAATGTTTTTTGTATTTAATTGTTTACACTTTGTGTGCGATTGTTAAAAAACGTGTTGCGCTGCTCGAGCCAAAGGTTAGGTTTTACGGTTGGAGCTGCTTGGTAATGGCGCTCAATAGCTTGGTTTAATACCCGTGTTGTAGGGGTAAATGTCAGCTTTGATTGTGCACTGCCTATGCTTTTAATTTCGTCTCGAGTCAGGGCGCGCCCAGCATATAAAAGGGCGTTTAAATAACCGGGCACTGTTTCAAAGTTGTTATCTGTAAAGAGTAAAACAGATGACGTTAATGCCCAGGTGTTATTTATTTCACCGTCTTCTTTAACACCAGCAAGCTCGCCGTCTATGTACACTTCAAATACCCCATTACTGGGGGCGGTATAAAATACAAATGCAACTCGGTGCCAGTTTTCAGGCTCTGTTTGTCCAAAGTAACCACTATCACTGGTTGATTTACCATAACCGCCCGTTGGGTCGATAAACATATCGGCATCATCAGTGAGGTAATCTTGTGTGTTTGCTTGCATGATAGCGCGATAAATATCTTTGCCTTCTTTTGGCCAATATAAATCCATTACTAAGGTGTAATCAGAAACCATTCCTTCACTTGCATAATCACCATTGGCAGGTGTATTTAAGGTTATTAATAACCCCTCGGTAGGGGCGTGGCGTGAAAACGCCATTACACCTGAGCTGCCATCAGCAAAATCAGCAATACCAAGTGCTTGAGTTGTATTATATTGCGTTTCTTCAGGGCCCCAGTTTGTTTGTTCTGGGTCAAAATAGCTCAATACTGAAGGGCCATAATCTGCTGCCAAAGGGCTATTTGCATCATCAAAATTCCACACTGTGACAGTGCTTTGCTCATTACATGAAAAGAGTTGATTATCGGTATCTAGGTATAAGCACTGGCTTGTTCTAAAACGCGCATATTGATCGAGTAACCACCATGCTTCGTCAATGGCTTCAACGTTTGAAAACGTTACACCGCTAAAAAATAGCTCGGGATTAAGTGCTGCGCCTTTAAACAACGCAACCTGATAAGTGCTCGCAGCTTGTATATCATCTGGTTTGAGTAAAAACCAATCTGGCTGACTGGCAAACATGGTGTTTAAATCGCTACCTGTAACCGTTACGCTATATAACGAATTAAAGCCAGGAGTGTTAGAGGGCTGGCGCTCAACATAGTAGGCTTTATGAAAGTCTTCTTGTGTTAAGGTCCCTGGTGTCCACCTTGTTTGTACTAATCCTGGGTTAAGCAGGGCCGCCGTTATATCACTTGCATGGGCTGCAGCTAAAGCCGTTATTTCTGCAAGTTCTAAACTACTTGGGTAGTTTTCAGAAATAGCAATTTCTGTGTTTGCATCAGGCGCATAGCGGCCCATAATTTCATCAATTGCCAGCTTAGTTGGTTCATCACGTTCGCTAATGCTGTCAGTTTCAATGGTGCTGTAATCTATTGTTGGCGATGTTTTATCTTGCAAGTTAAACGTAAGAGTAATATCGGTGATGCCTTTGGCGTAAAAATCTGGCTGAATAACCACAGCGCCGTTCTCGAGCGTATTATAACTTTCACCGCCGTGGGTATGTCCGCCTAACACTAAATCAATACCGCTTACATCGGTTGCCATATCAATGTCTAAGCCTTCACCTAAGTGGCTTAGCATTACCATGTAGTCAACATCGTCTTGGTATTGGTTTACTATACTTTGTGCTATTTGTTGCCACTGCCAGCTCATTTTAAATTGTTTGATAAAATCAGGTATAGGCTCATCATCTATCGGTTCGTCTAGCTCGTTCCAAGGTACTGAGGTCATGCCAAATACACCTAAGGTCACACAGCCTACTTGTACTTTAGCAAAGCCTACAGCAGCAAAATCTTGTAATTGTTCGCCTTCATAGCGTGTATTACTGGCAAGTACTATGGCGTTATCATCTTGCGAGTAGCTTAATAATTTTTCTGGCCCCCATGCATAGTCGTGATTTCCTACCACACGTAAATCAAACTGCATGGCTTTAATGGCTTCTTCTGTAGCGCTACCTTGTGATAGTTGCTCAGCAACAGTGCCTTTTTCGTAGTCATCACCCCCGTTGGTAAAAAGGGTATGCGGCGTTTGTGCAAGTACTTGGTTGTAGTAGGCTTTTATGCGGCTAAAGTATTGCTCCTCATAACCGAATCGCGCATGTAGGTCGGCAACATGAACAAATCTAACCGATTGCTCTGTGGCTGTGGCATCACACGTTGGGCCTATAGCAGCAAAGGCCTCATTGCGCTGCATCATAATAGCGAAGGTTCCTAGTGTTGTTACTTGCGCACTTACAAACCCATCTGCAACAAAAGAGTTATCAATAACTTCCCAGCCATCGCCAGATTGTCTAGCAATAAATAGCTGGCCTCCTAATTGGTAATCATCAGGTATTTTTATGCTGATAGTAATTGGATCACTAAAAGAAAGCGTACTTGGGGTGAGTAGGTGTATATCTGAGATAATATTTAGTAGTGCATTTGCATCATCTAATACTGTTTTTTCGTGTGTAAGTTCAGTGTTTTGAGAGACGGCATTGGCAGGTACAGTCAGTAAAAAGCTTCCTTCATCAAGGCTGACATCTAAACCTGTAGTTGTAGATACGGTTAACTCGCTAGGCTCAGGCTCAACGGGATCATTAGGGTTAGTTGTAACTTGATCGTCTGAACCACCACAGGCTGATAAAAAAACAATGCTTAAGGTTAAAAATAGGGTGTGAGATAAAGTTAACAAGCGCATGTACTGCGTCCCTGAGACTAGTTAAAAATTAATCAGCAGATGATAGCAGTTTACAGCGAGGTGATATAGAAATTTGAGAAAATTTCCCCCATAGCGGCTATGGGGGAAATTATAAATAGTATTACGCGTAATTAAACGTGCAATATTATGCAGCTTTTTCTTCTAGGCCTTGTTTTTCCCATACTTTCGCTTTAAAGCTCATAAGCACTAAAACAATACCTACGCCAATGCTAAATAAGGCAATTTGTAAGTATAAGTTAGGGATTTCTTCAACGTTATTTGGATCAAAGTTACCAGCCAGTAAGCCAGCAATAATGTTACCAATTGAATAAGTTAATACAAATACACCCATCATTTGGCCTGTGTAACGACGTGGCGAAAGTTTACTTACCGCACTTAATGCTACAGGGCTTAAACAAAGCTCACCTACTGTATGTAAAAAGTAAGTTGTTACTAGCCAGTATGGCGCTACTTTTAAGCCTTCAGCTGCGTAGTGAGCGGCCATAAACATAACTAAAAAGCCAGAAGCCATAATAATTAAGCCCATTGCACATTTTACGCTGTAAGTCGGCGATACCATCTTTTTAGATAAGTTAATCCAAAGCGCGGCAAAAAATGGCGATAAAGCAATAATAAATAGTGAGTTTAAAGATTGGAACCACGTAGTCGGAATTTCAAAAGTGCCAATAAGGCGATCTGTGTAATCACGGGCAAATAGGTTAAGTGATGAACCCGCTTGCTCAAAGCCAGACCAAAAACACGCAGAGGCAACACACACTAAAAATAGTGCCCACATTCTTTGTTTTTCGCCCGCTGTTAATTTACCTGTAAAGTAAATAACCCCGAAATAAATAAAGAATATAATAGTAAACACAACAGCTGTGTAGCCTGCTACAACAGTTGGGTTAATAATAATTGCGCCCGTCATTGCTGCAGCGGTCACACCAGCGGCAATAACAACAAAAGCAGCAATACCAAACCATGCACGAGATGTACCTTTAGCGCTTAATGGGTTAGCCGGTAATGCACTGTGCTCTGGTAGGTTGTTAAGCGTACGCTTATATTGGATTAAGCCAATAGCCATACCCACAGCAGCTGCACCAAATGCCCAGTGCCAACCTACGTTTTCCATAAAGTAACCACATACGTAGTAACCAATTAAAGAACCTAAGTTAATACCCATGTAGTATATAGCGTAACCGCCATCACGGCGCTCATCAGCATCGCTGTATAACTGGCCTACCATTGCGCTGATATTTGGTTTTAGCAAACCAGTACCTGTAGCAACAAAGATCAAACCAATAAAAAATGAATACTCATGAGGCACGGCCAAAATAATATGGCCACACATGATGATGATACCGCCGTACCATACAGCCTTTTGACCACCGAATAATCTATCCGCTAGCCAACCACCCGGTAAGCCTAAGAAATAAACGGCACCTGTGTATAAACCGTAAATTGCAGCAGCTGATGCAACAGTAAAGGCAAGGCCTTCTTCTTGTAGGCTTGCTGTCATGAACAATACGAGCATCGCTCGCATGCCGTAGTAACTCATTCGTTCCCACATCTCAGTGAAGAACAATGTCGAAAGTCCTTTAGGGTGGCCAAACCAACCACTATCTGGAGCTGAACTCATATTTACTTCCTAACTTTAAGAATTGTTGTAATGGCCTTATAATTTTTTGCTTTAGCTGTTTTGTGCCATGGGGCACTAAAACGCTCGACCATCTGTATATTATTTGTAGCTAAGATAATGATTTGCTAAATGGTAGTAACACCACAAGGTAAGAGACACACCCTTATCCTAGTTACAATTGCGCTCAAGTATACATATACCTTAGTGCGAGGGGAAGCATTCGCGATATATCACCTTGCACTGCGTTAAAAGTCTGCATAGGGAATAATTGGGGTGCCAGGAAACTCTAACGTCCCGTACACAGGGTTGAAGTAATAGCGAATATAGAGCTGGCCAAAGTTTGGTTCGTAAAAGTCAGCACGATCGATGGCTAAATAACCACCAAAAAACCAATGCGGCGTTATACGGTACTCAAAGCTTCCTTCAAGATTGTATGACACGCCAGAGCTGTCATCACTCTCAAATACAGGGTCCACCCCGGTAATCGATTCTCTATCGTAGGCTTGTAGCTGCAAGTCAGTGTCGTTAGGATAAAAATCAATGGCTTGGGTTTTTGTTTGCGAATACGAAACCCCCGTTTTTAAGCGATAAACAAAATCATCGCCCCAGCGCGCATCGTAGCTTAAAGGCACCGACAACCCAACGTAGTTTTGTGGGCTATAGTAACCGCCGTGACCCCATGTTTCTTCACTTAAATTATACTGATATGCCCAATGCAATAGACTTGCGCCGACGGTAAACTCGCGTTCTTGATTACTAATAACGCGATAATAAGACCCGCCCATTACTCTATAGCGTTGGTTATCTTTAACATTTTGCCCTTTATAGAGCGTAAAGTCGGCGCTTGACCAAAAGCCCCAATCGCCACCTAAGTCATGAGATAGGTTGGCGGTAAGGCCTGTTGAGCGCACGCCGCCCCAAATTTCACCGGTATTTACATCTTCAAGCCCAGCATAAGAGAGCACGGAGCTTGTTACTGGGCGTTTTTCGAGCTCTAGGCTATAACCAAAGTCGCCAATACTGTTGGCGTAATTTACACCCCATACTATGTCTTCAATTAAAAAGCCAAGTGGGGTCGTGCCTACATCAACACGCCAATTTTCATTTTGCCACCCAATACCTATATCGACCCCATCTTGCTCAGGGCTTACTTCATCAATAGCACAGGTAAATATACAAAGTGCACCTTGGCCGTAGCGGCTACCAGCAAATTGCTCATCAAAGCGAGTTGTTTGTGCGCTAATAGTGGTTGGGTCTATTTTAATAAACCCTTGGCCTTGCCAAAGTGGAAAGTAGGCCTCAATAGGTACTAAGCCTGCGCCAAGAGTTGCCTCGCTTTCGGTGCTTGTTTGGCCACTAAAGTTTACCCCAATAGCAATGTATGCTTGGTTTTTGCTTTGCTCATTTATAAGCTCGCGTTTAGCGCCATTAATATACCACGCATCATTTTCATCTATGCGAGCAATTTGTTTATAAAACGATTCATCGTTTAGTCGTTGCTCGCTTGATAGCGTTTTTAAATACCATTGCTTAGCTTGGTCTTGTTCATTAAAATTTCGGGCAACTTCAGCGCCCAAATAACTAAGCTCTTTATCATTGGGTGATTTAGCAATTAATTGATTGGCTAAAGCTAAAGCATCACCTGCGTAATTAAAGTCATTTAACGAGGCCATTATTTGGCGTTGTAAGTAGGCTTGCTGATCATCTGTTTGCGTTATTGCGCGCTCAGTAACTTCTTTTGCCTGAAAGTCGTTACCTAATTCTCTGTAAGCTTTTGCTATTGCAAGCATTGCTTGAGGTTCAATTGGCTGATTGTTTTTCAGTTTTTGCTGATAAACAATAATTGCTGACTCTTGTTGCCCCAGAGCTAAATTAGCATTTATTAATGCCGTGGTGATGGCGGGTGTACTTTGGTACTTTTGATCAAGCTGGTTCAGCTTTGCTAATAATTCGCCACCTTCGTAATACTGATTAATATACGTGGTGTATAAATTGACGTACTGTTCTACTTCGCCAGCACTTGCATTATTAGGCAAGCTGTAATGAGAAAACCATTGTTCTACAGCAGGGCGCTCGTTTTGTTCTAATAGCCACTGCGCGTAAAGCATATGCCAATAAGGTGATAAAGTAGGCTCAGTATTTAATGCAGTATTAATTAACTTTAGAGCGTGTTTTTTCTCATCTATTTGATACCAGCTACGCGATAGCTCGGCTTTCATTACAGGAGTTAAATTTTGCGCTTCTAAATTACTTAAATGAAAAATAGCCGTGGTTCTATTTTTAGTATTTAAGTGTCGCTCGCTTTGTCGAAGAGACTCGTTGAGCCTAAGTTGTTGCTCAAGAGAAATTATGTCGTCATTTCGATCATTAACCGGCACATACTCTAAGGTGTTTAAAGCGCCTTGATAATCATCAATTGAGCGTAAAAATAAAGCATGGCTATAACGTAACTGTGGATTGAGCGGAAACTGCCAAAGCACATTATTAAATAACGTTTTTGCCTTTTGAGTTAACCCGTTTTGTTGATAAATAAACGCTAAATCGTAATAAAGCCAAGGCTGCTCAGGGGCCAGTTCAATAGCCTCTTTTAAGGTTTTCTCAGCAAGCTCTGTATCGCCTGCATCACTATGTTGGCGTGCTTTTTCGCGAAGCTGGCTACTTAACGTTGCCACATACACAGGTTTAAGTTGTGCTTTTTGAGACTGAGATAAAGCATTATAAAACTTGATTAACGACTGCTCATTGTTATCCAATTCAACAATTTCTAATAACCCTGTTAGAGCGCCATTATTAAGCGGGTCATTTTTTAACACGGTTTGATAAATAGCGGCCGCTTGTGAATAATTACCTTGAGCAAATTGTAACAATCCGCGGTTATACAAAACGCTAGCAGGGTCTTGCTCAAGTGTGTCGGCTAAATTTAATTTAAGCAACGCCGTTTTAAACTGGCTATTATTTATGGCTTCTTTAGCTTGGCGTATGTAAAGCCAAAACTTTGCTGTGGTTGCTAAGTCTTTTAGCGTTTCTCGCTCGGCAAAGTCGGCGGTATGCGAATACGCCTTAGTAAAATAATTATAAGATGTTTGATTTTTACCCATACGCAAATAAAGGGTGCCAAGGCTGCGCATAATTGCGCCATCGTTAGGGCGTCCTTTGAGTGCTTTTAGTAAAAGCGGCTCTGCGGCAACGAGCTTGTTTTTTTCAAGTAACGCCTCACCTTTAAGCCATAGTTGGTAGGCCGGGTTAGCTAATAATTTTTGTCGCGCTTTTAAATCTTTTTTGAAATCTTGATACTGTAATTCGCCTTTGCTGCTAAACGGATACACGCTAAAGTAGCGCTGAAATTGTTTTTCTGTAGCGCTATTTAATTGCATGTTAGATAAAGCACCTAACCAGATTGCTTCTACTTCATTACTGTAGCGAGAGGTGGCACCATATTTACTTAAAATCGTTAGCGCGGTGCTATCAGTGGGGTTATTTCTGAGTAAGTGGCGCGCGTATGCAATATCTACCGCGCCGATGTTTTCGTAACTGCGTAGTAGCCTTTCGTAGCCTTTTTTTACATTTTTCCATTGGCTTTGCTCTTGTGCATACCAACTTAAGTGCTCGAGCTCAAACGCTAAGCTTGGATAGGTGTTTTTAAAAAGCCTGTTGTAAATTAATCGCGCTTGTTCGTAACGTCCCGCACGGGCAAGTAATTTAGCTTGCTGTATATCTGCTTTGTCTTCGTTTTCTAATCTAGCAATTAATCGTAACTGTTCTACACAAGGCTGGGTACGTGTGTTGTTACCGTCAATTTTTCTTAAAATTTGATTTGCTTGTATAGCCTTACCATTGGCAAACTCAAAACGAGCAAGCGCACACTGGCTTTCTATTCGATTAGGGGCAATGGCCAATAGCTTTTGTAAGCTATCGGCAATTAAATCTTTATTTTCTTGCACTTCACCAATATTGATTTGGCTTAAAAGCCACTCAACAGAGTGTGTATCAATGTCATTATTTGTTTTAGCATGCACACTTGCGCTGACTGCTAACGTACAAACAACAGCCCATTTTAACGACATTCAGTGCTCCACCTTGGCTTGAGCGTCCCGTCTGCTGTTATTAAAAAGCGCTTATTAAGCGCGCTACTACCAAACAGGTTTAATACACTGTCGTAATAGCGTGTTTGTGTGAATGACTTATCGACCATTAACTTTTGTTGAATGGCCATAACCAAAGAATCATCGCCATTTTCTTTTAGCATGGGCAGTAGAGCAGCATTAAAGCCTAATGGGCCACGCTTTTGGGTTTTGCCAGAGCGCGCATAGGTATTTAAAGGAACGTAGCCACGGCTGTTTATAGCCTCTACAAAAGGGGTAAACTGCTCGCTTAGTTGTGCTTTGTAAGGCGCATCGTTCGCCATCATACTGGCCCATAAGTAAACCCTAATGGCGTTAAAGCTGCCTAAATCGGTTGCTTTTTTATCATAATAAAAACCTTTTGCTGGGCTATACATCACCCAGTCAGGGCTAACCCCGTTTTTAGCGGTATCCAAAATAAGCTTTGCAGACGCTTCATGTAATTGCTGCCAAGGTGAGTGCGGGTATAGTTTGCTAAATTGCTGATAAATAAATAACGGTGAATAACTAGGGTTGAGTTTATAGGTGTTATTTTCAAATTCAAACCCAGCAGGGGCGGGTAATAAAGTAAGCCCTAACCCTGAAATATAGGCGGTTTCTTCTCGCATAATACGCTGCGCTAATACAGCAGCTAAAATACTATAGCGGCGGTCGTCCCATAAAATAGCTGCTTGCGATAAACTATATGCTATCCACAAATCAGAATCTGATGCTGGGTTTGAGTCTATAATCCCATAGGTATCATTACCTGTTTCACCCCATTGCCAAGCAGGCAAACGTGTACTTAAATCGCCTTCAGAGAGATGGTCCTGCGTCCAATCTAAAATGGTATCAAACGCGGCTTTATCGTTTGCTACTAGCGCAAAAAATAGTGCGTATGATTGCCCCTCTGAGGTGGTAATATTTTGCTTTGAGCCTAGGTCTATTACGCGACCGTCATCACTAATAAAGTGATTTTTAAATACTTGCCACCCCTGCCAAGGCTCGCACTGCTGCGTTTGCGCTGACACAGAAAAACTTAAAAAAGCGGCTACTAATAATGCTCGGTTAAGTAATGTCATTATTCATCTCCTTCAGCTAAACGCTTATGGGTGAGTGCTTGTAGTAATCGCCATAAAATAAATGAAATTAGTAACAGCGTTAATATAGAAAGCAGGGCTAAAATAAATGGATGGTCAGATAAATGGAACCACACCAGCGTATGTACAGGAATATGACCAACAAAGTATTGCTCTTCAGTTTTTATTGTTTTAACGCCTTGTGAGTTTATAACCGCAGCACTGCCTTTTAATTGGCTTAATGTTTGCGAATCCATAAGGGTTTTATCAATTAAGCCAAATGCTTTTTCAGTGGTGGCATTAAGTGACACAACAGAGCGTTCAGAATCAAAAGGAGATTGATAAGCTGTAATTACCGCCATATCTCCGCTACTTTTTACACTCACTTGTATTTTATCTATGGCTTGCTCATCGTATGCACCGTTGTAAATTGCTTGCTTTATTTCACGTTGGTTATTGGTTAAAAGTACGTTTGTATGCGCATCTTCATCTAGTTGCTGAGCTTTGCTGCCAGGCTTTGCAACAACTAAAATATCTTTGTCGTCTAAATCAACATTTTCATTTAAATGGGCCACTGTCATTCTGTGGGTTGGATACCCCGTTATTGCGCCAAAATGACCGGTAAGATTAAACAGCAAAGTTAACGCTTTTGCAGAAGGCTGCGGGTCAATTAGTACAAGTGTTTGCTGTAAATCGGCATATTTGGTGTACGGGAAGCCACTGTTCGCAAAAACATTCAAATCTGGCAGGGCAATGTAATGATCAAAGCCACTTACATCAATATTAGAATTACCATCAATAACACCAAACTCACCACCAGGTGGTGCTATTGCACACTCACCTTTTTTCAGCACACCAAATCTAAAATCAAAGTTTAGCTCGTTCCGAGTGGCTAAGTTTATGCCATTAAGTGAAAAGTTTTCTGCGTTTTGTGTAGTATCGGTATTGGCAATAAGCGGCAATAATGTTTTTGTAGTATTGAGTGCAGAGTCGTCGTTATCTAACAAATATCCACTAATAAACTTTTGATTAATCAACATATTTAACCGAGAGTCCAAAGACTCGCTTTCGGGTGTGCTGCGATATTGCAATGTAATGGGGATGCCTTTTTCGCGCCAAGTAAATAAATCTGGAGCAAAACGCACGTTTAATTTTACGGGTCCGTTATTTAGCCCTTGTGCTTGTAGCTGATTGTCAAAATCAATTAATTCGTCAAAGTGTACAGCTCTATCAGCGCGTAACCAGCGCGGGGCATCGTACGCCTTGCGAAGCGGTAGTTGGTTAATTGCTTCTATGCTAGCTGTTCTGCCGGTCATGACTTTATGGCCAAAGGCCAATCCCGTGACGGCGGTTTTTAAATCGTCTTCATCACGCCCTAAAATAAGCAACATTTTGCTGTATCTATGTAGTGGGTTTGAAATAATCTCAACGGTTGGCTTTTCCACATCGGGATAGTCTTTTAAAAAGTCAGGCTTTGAATCGTTGGTAATAAAAACCACGCTGTGCGTATCTAATGATTTGTTAATCACCACCGGAAAATCAGCACCACGCCAGTCAGCTTGCGCGCCAAACCAGCTTGAAAGAGTCGCAGCCGCTTCAATTGTTTTGGTGTTAGGTGTTTTTGCAAACACAAACGGTAAGCTTAACTTATTGTAATCTTTGGCATCAAAAAAGGGCTCTGGTAAATACTCTAAACGGCTATCTATTGCCAGTTGCTTTTGATTGAGCGTGATATTGCTCGATTTATTAATTTCGGTCCAAATAGAGCGACTAAAGTAATCTTGGCAACGTAAATCATAATAACCAACAAGCTCAAACCGTACTTGGTTGTAGTCTTGTACATACTTAGCATTGAGTTTTAGGCTATGGTTAACGGTATTTTTAACCACACTTAGTTGCTCATTTATGGGCAGTACAGTGACCAAGTTTTCATTAAAATACACTTTTAAATGCGACACGTTAGCAATCAATGATGGCGAGTTTGTGTACGAAAAATTAAGCTGTAAATCGGTGCTTAATTTATCAATACGGTTGGTAAAATCCACTCTTGAGTTGTTGTTTATGCCATCAAGCTTGTAGCCATTAAAGCCCAAAGCAGCAAAGTCTAATCTTAAACTAGACACGTTGGCGCTTTCTGGGTAGCCATTTATAAACACAGATTTATCGTGCATTGGCTCAATAGCACATGCTTTGTAAGCACTGCATGTTAAAAACAGTATTAGAAATGTATTAAGCAAATTTTTAATCATAATTATTATGCACTATTGGTTTTTTAGGGGTGAAAGAGTTTATATATACAACAATTTTTGTCATTAGTTTTACAAAGGGTTGTAATGGCTTAGGAGCATGAAACAATAAATTGCTAAATCCTCTTAAACTTGTTTTTTGTACTTCTTTAAAGCTATATGAAGGGCGGTCATGACGAAAATTATTTTGCCAGTCAAGCCACGCATCCGCTCTTGAAAAGGTGCACTGTATAAATGCTTTTTGCTTTTCGAGCGAGAGATCTTTTAACGTTAAGCCTATTTGTTTGTTTCGGGTGTTACATACATACGTTGTAAACGAAAACTGTTTATTACCGCGGCTCATTAATAGCTCTATTTTGTCGTTTACTCGGCATAAATGAGCGTGCTCTGTTTCAATGCCTACCCCATTATCAGAGTAATCGGTTATTTTAACTTTTAACGTATGCCCATTTGCTAAGCGCACGCCCGCCGGAAAGTTTGCCTTAATACGGTGTGACTGCCTTACTTGCCTAGCTTCTGCAGCAACGGCTACCGCAGCGCCTAAAATAATAATATTATAAATTGCCCAGCCCATGCTGATTAACAAAACGCCCACTTGGCTCGGATCGCCAAAGCCTAAGCGTAAAACACCTACAAGCATGCCAACTAAGTTTATGAGTAAAAGTACCAAGTAGGGTTTAGATATACCCCAATCGTAATGTTCTTTATCATTTAAGCCGCCTTTCTCTGTTACGTTAAACTTACCCTTATTAGGGTTTATTAGCGCAACGGTTGTCGGCTTTAATATGTACCAGGCAAGAACAGACTCATACACTTCACCCCAAAAAGAGTAGCGATATTTACCCTGAATTCGTGAGTTGGTCGCTTTTATTTGTATGAGTGTAGGCACTACATAAATAAAAATAGCTAAAAACGGCGCATAGATAATGTAAGCATTAAAGTATATGAGCGCCAGTGGCGCGGTTAAAAATACAATACGCGGAATGCCCGATAAAAAGTGCAGCATGGCGTTTAAGTAGCACAGGCGCTGTGGTATATCGAGCCCTTTACCTAAAATTGGGTTATCGAGCCTAAATATTTGTGCCATACCCCGAGCCCAACGAATACGCTGGCCAATATGTGCAGAGAGGCTGTCGGTGGCAAGGCCTGCAGCTTGTGGGATATTTATATAAGCGGTTTTATAACCGGCACGTTGCATACGCAGAGCAGTGTGGGCATCTTCGGTTACCGTTTCAAATGCAAAGCCACCAATATTGTCGAGTGCTTCGCGTTTTAAAACAGCGCATGAGCCACAAAAGAAGGTGGCATCCCACATGTCATTACCATCTTGGATCAACCCATAAAAAAGCATGTTTTCATTAGGGATTTGGCTGTGGTTATTTAAATTACGCTCAAACGGATCTGCTGAGAAAAAGTGATGCGGTGTTTGAACTAAACATACTTTGCTGTCTTTTAAAAATTGCCCCATGGTCATTTGTAAAAATGAGCGGGCAGGTACGTGGTCACAGTCAAAAATAGCAATGTAGTCGCCGTTAGTGTAGCGCATGGCGCTATTCATATTACCGGCTTTAGCGTGGTTATTATCGGGTCGTGTTAAATAACCCACCCCCACTTTTTGAGCAAATTCTTTAAACTCAGGGCGTTTGCCATCATCAAGAATATACACGTTGAGCTTATCTGCAGGCCAATCAATGCTCATCGCCGCAAGCGTGGTAGGTTGTACAACACTTAATGGTTCATTATAAGTAGGAATGTATACATCAACTGTTGGCCATAAGTCAGTGTTTTCTGGCAACGGAACAGGTTTACGCTCAAGGGGGTTTATAGTTTGAAAAAAGCCTAAAATGAGCACTAGCCACGCATAGGTTTCTGCCAGCAGCAAGCCTGCGCCTAACGTAAGTGCAACAGGGTCATCCCAATTGAGGGTTTCTGTGTAGCGCCACCATAAATAACGCGATGAAGTGGTTACCGATAGGGTGATCATTACAATCGTGGCCATTTGCCCTTTAACGCGCTTAAGCCCGTATGCCACTATCAAAATAAAACTAATAAACACGGCTTGCGCTTCTAGGCTAAACGGAATGGTTATAAAAATAGCCAGTAAAAACAATATAAAGGCTACAACCACATATTTTATTAGTTTATTTTGCCAAATCTTAGCGTCAGCCATGGTTTTAAAAGCACTTTTTTTAGGACCCTTAACGTTTTTTGATAACAAACGCTTTAGTAATCTACCTAGTTTTAAGTCAAACCAACGCAACTGTTTAAGTGAATAACTTACCCCATTATAAAACTGATTTGATAGCCGCTCCCTTACAGAGTTATTTTTAGGTTTGTATTTAAAAAATAACAAATAAACGCTTTGAATGATAAAGCGCAAAATATTTGAATAAATAAACGTGCGGTACGGCAAGCGAAGATGCGGGTAGTAATCATACGAAACAAGTTCAAAGTTAATTTTGTGGTCTTTTATATTGATAAACAATGAACTAATCAGCGTAATAAAAGGCATTAAAAAGGCTTCTATTACGTTTACTTTGTGCTGGTTAAAATAACTATGAAACTTAAATAAAATATAACGTACAAGTTTTTCAGTAAAAATAATGCTTAACAGTAAATACAAAGTACTGTGTATTGGGCGCTTATAAAATAAAGAAAAGCTCATAACTACAGGGCCGATTTACTTACAAGCCAGCCGGCAAGTGTTTCAAAGTCATCGTTAGCAACACTGTAAGGCGCACAATTAAGCGCTACATTTCTATAGGCTGTAGACTCTTTAATTACTTCATCACTATTTATAAAAAAGGGTGCCATAAGCGGCAAGGTAGATTGCCATAAAGAAAACAGGTCAAACTCAAGTGTTGATGCAGAGTTATAACGATTGACTAAAAAGAAGTGTTTCCACTGGTTGTCAGTGTGTTTTAACGTTTGTAGTTTTTTATAAATTAAGCTGTGGCAAATAGCATCACAATTAACTATTTCAATCACTATGTCGTTTTTATCGAGCGGATAGTGGGTGATATCAATATGTGCAGGGCAATCAAAAAGAAGCCAAGCATTATTGTTATAATCCAGTTTATTGCAATTGTTTATAAAATCGAATAACGCTGCGGTACTAACACTTTTATCGCCAAAAGGTAAAAACACTATGCCATCACTATCTTGATGAAAGTGCTCAAGGGCTTGTTCAAAGTCCTGCTCGTTACTCCAGCCTTGGTTGTACTGCCAAGGCAGGCCAAAGTGCAGGCCCAAATCGCTTTTAGAGTCTAAATCTATAGTGATAACGTCAGAGCCCGACTTTTTTAATACGCAGGCTAAGTTGGCAACCATAGAAGTAGCGCCAGTGCCGCCTTTAATGCCTTTTAGAAAAATTCTTTGCAAAGGATTGTTTACCTGTCGTTTCAATTACTACTTACGCATTTACTGCACGGTGTATTTCGTTCAGTAATGCATATTTTTTTATTGTTTGTTTATTTTTTTGTTTATTAACAATTTCAACGTAATCTTCACTTTTGCCGCCAAAACGTCGTGCAAGGTTCTCAATGTCATTTGATGTTAAGGTTTCAGAGCTTTTTGTCGTTAAATTACGCATTGTTGCCTTTGTGCTAAAGTTTATTATTTTTATTTAAAGTGGACAATATTTGTCTATTATATATAGAATAGCGGGTAAAACTAGTAAAAAAGTATTTTTTATAGGCTAAATTCAGTGCAAAACTTTAACATTTCAGGCTTGCAGCCCTCTGCTGCAGAGCTAAAACCTGCATCGTTATATGCAATTTTAGCCCCTTTAGACAATTTTGCTACTGAACTGGCATTACATGCAATTAATAACCCCTCAGTCTCTGATATTTATATTGTTTCTTCTCAAATAGAAACATTTTTTGAAGGTCCTTTTAGCGATGCATTAAATCATGCATTTGACCAACACAAAGTGCATCCGTTTAGGTTTTCGGCAGATACGCGCGACTGGCCAAAGCAACAAATAATTAACAATACCCTAAAAGAGCTAAATGCTTATAAACAGCTAAATAACGCATTAGTCATTGTTCACTTTAGTACGACTGATTTAGCTTCATTGGATCAAAAGCAACTGATGCAAAGTGTTCAGGCCTATAAAAAATTTAGTACACAATCAGGAGCAACTGTCTTATTTTTAGTTTCAGGCCCTGAGGTGACTAACTATCGCTTTTTATTAAGGCGGTTAAATTCGGACCTCGACGGGTTAGTATATGTTGAGAATGATTCCACAGTGCGCGTACTAGAGTACGATTATTGGCATCACAGTACAGGTATCATCGCCTCTGTACAGTATCCATTAATGATTGAAAATGGCTGCTTTAAAGTGCAGCAAAATAGTATTACGGAACAACAAACCTCAACATCGGGTGTATTTGCAGATGAAGACGACGTGTGGATTGTACAAGGAGCTATTCCTGAAGGGACCAAGCTTCCTGCAAAATATAAAATAATAAAAGACAACAATGCGCTTTTTTCAAAAGGCCCTAAATTAGAGGCGGCAACATTGGTATTTGCAGTTTCGCGTTATACCGATTTAGCCCTGCTTGCCAAGCAATGTTTTGAGCTGAGAAAAAACTGTGGTCGCTGGCTTAAATTAGTGATTCAGAACGTTGACGGGGTGATCCGCCATCAAGATGAATGCTTATTTTTGACCTTAGGTGTTAATCTTATTTTGTATAGTTTTTCAGAGCCTTCAAGGTTGCTCTCACAAGTTCAGTCAATTCAAGGGTTTCAATTTTCAAGACCGTTACCGCCTTCTATTGAACATGTACTTCAATTTACCGAAAATACCTTTTCTAAAGGTTACCTGCCTTTTATAGAATTTACCAAACAGGTAGAAGTTCACAGCGACTCAGCTGTAAATTTAGGGGTAAGCGGGGTGTTAGTTAAATTAGAGCTTTTGCCTCGGATTGACCCAATCCACCCTTTGCATTTATTTCATATAAAGCGAGAGGGTGACGTATTCAGTTTGGTAGAAAACACCGTGTATTTGTATTTACATGCGTGTCGCGAAAATGATGTAAACAATGCGATAAAGCACTTGTTTAAATTAGAAACAAACGATTTTTTTGCGCAGCAAAATATTATTTCCGATCATTTTTATATTCAGCAAGAATGTAAACAGCTTAGGCGTTATTATGCGGGCCAAGATATAACCGATTACTCTGCCCAATTAAAAGAGAATGAAAGCTATAAATTTTCGCAAAAAATAGATGCAAGTGTTGCAGCTGATTTAGAAACACCAGAGTTTACTAAAAACGAGCGCGCAGATGCTGTGCCGTTTAAAATGGCCATAAAGAGTAACGTATGAGTATCAATCAATTATTGATTACAGCAATTTTAGCGATGCTAGTTGGCGTATTTTTATGTATGTCGGGGTCGTTGATACTGAAAAAAATAAAAAAATACTATGCTCAGCTTACGTTTAAACATGAAGTACTCGAACCTTACAAACCAAATAGAATAAAGAAGGGTAAATAGTGAAATTATCAGGCTTAGGGGTGTGGAACCTCTATTTTTTAGTTAAGTTTGCACTTTTTTATTATGGTGCAATCGACTTTGGCTTATTAGCAAATGCTGCGCTGGCTGCTTTTTTTGCTATTTCTTACACGCACCCTTTACTAAATAAAGCCAAACATTGGTTAGGCGCAGTAATGGCCATTGTTTTACTTTATAAAGATTCGTGGTTGCCCCCTATAGACCGTTTAACACGCCAAGCTGGTAACGTGCAAGACTTTAGCTTTGGCTACTTTTTAGAGCTCATGGCGCGTGTCATTAATGTTGATATGTTATTGGCACTGTTTGTTATTACTGTGTGCTTTTGGTATTGCTCACAGTGGATACGCTTTACCACCGTAACAATAGTTGGGCTTATGTTTGTAGCCTGGCAGGGGACAAACAACGAGGATAATTTAATTACACAGCCAGTGGCGGCTAATAATGTTCAAACAGCAGCGCCTCGTGCACAAGCACAGGTGGTAACACAAGAAGCAAAATCGCCTGATCAGCAATTAAAAGAGTTTTATCAGCAACAAAGTTTGCTAGCAAGCCAGTTCCCTCAGCAATATAATGGCGAGTTATTTGATGTCATAGTACTAAATATTTGCTCGATGGCCGTGGCTGATCTAGAGGCTATTGGCGTAAGCCTTGATGATTTATATAGCGATTTTGATGTGGTGTTTTCTGATTTTAATTCGGCTACTTCTTACTCTGGGCCTGCTGCAATTCGCCTTCTACGAGCAAGTTGTGGTCAAACAAGCCAAACTGCCTTATTTGAAAATGCACCAGAGCAGTGTCATTTGTTTAAAAATTTAGAAAACTTAGGTTACAAAAGCAATGTGGTTATGAACCACGACGGCCACTTTGATGAGTTTAAAGGTTTGGTGAAAAAGTTTGGTAAAATAGATGAGCAGCCTTACGATATAACTAACTTACCTGTAGCTCAATACGGGTTTGACAACAAACCTATTTACTCAGACGGGGCAGTACTAAACTCATGGTTAAATGATAAAGGTGAAGACTGCGCGCCATGTGCTATGTATTACAACACCACCAGTTTGCATGATGGCAATCAACTAGCGAATCAAGCCCGCATGAGTAGCCTTGAAAGTTACCCAATTAGACATAAAAACTTATTTAACGATATTAACGGGTTTATTAAAAACCTAGAAAAACGTGGTCGTAATGTCATGCTGATGATAGTACCTGAACACGGCGCAGCATTAAAAGGCGATAAAGTGCAGTTTGCTGGGCTTCGTGAGATACCAAGCCCAAGTATTGTATCTGTTCCGGTGGCGATTAAGTTTATTGGTAAAAATGTACAAAGCTATTCACAAGCGCTTGTAAGCGAATCAACAAGTTACTTTGGTTTATCGGAGCTAATTAGTGGCGTGCTTAGCACAAACTTTTTTGCAGGTAATGGCAATATTGCCGACTTAGTTGATACGCTGCCTCGTGCACCTAAAGTAGCCGAAAACGCTGACACAATAATGATGTATGTTAATAAGCGCCCTTATATTCAATTAGATGGCGGAGACTGGACCCCATACCCGCAAAATTAATAGCATATTTGCACGACCCCTTTTAAAACGCAGCTTACACGCTGCGTTTTTTAGTTTTAAGCTGCACGTTATTACAGTTTGATGTTTATAGGCGTGAGTTTACAGTGATAAAGACGATGGCTTGTCCAAATTTGTTTACAATTTACTGTATTGAATAACGGAGTTAGCGTATTATTCGGCTAATATAGTTTTTCCTTATTCGAGGATGTATGCGTCTAGATATTCATTGTGCCGACCGTGTAGGTATTGCCCAAGAGATCCTAAATATTTTAGTAAACTACGATGTTGACTTAAAAGGGATTGAGGTTGATTCGGTAAATTGCCGTATGTATGTAAGCTTTCCTGAAATTGAATTTGAGCAATTTCAAAAAATTATGCCTTCTATTCGTTTGATTGATGGCGTACATGATGTTCGCACAACCGCCTTTTTACCCTCTGAGCGAGAGCATAACGAATTAAATACACTGCTGCGTGCACTTCCCGATGGCGTTATCTCGATTGACGCAAAAGGGTGGGTACGTTTGTGTAACGACGCTGCCTGTAAAGACCTACAGTTGAGCGAAAAAGAAGTGGTAGGGGCCAATATTAATAACCTACTAAAAGGGTTTAACTTTACGCGTTGGTTAGAAGGCAAAGAAGTACTTGGACAAACAACCCGGGTAGATGTTGCCGGTGAAGACTTTATTGCCGATATTTTACCGATTGCCGTCCCGCAAGGTGGTGAAGGTGACGTGTTAGCTGGTGCGGTTATAAATATAAAATCGCAAAGCCGCCTTGGTCAGCAGGTCAGTGCCTTTAGACGTTACGGGCAAGAAAGCTTTGCAACTATTCACAACTTTAGTACTGCTATGCGCCGTGTAGTGCGCGAAGCACGAAAAATGTCGCAGCTAGAAGCCCCCATTTTAATAACCGGAGAAACTGGCACAGGTAAAGAGCTCCTTGCTCGTGCGTGCCACTATGCCTCTAATCGTTCGGTTAAGCCGTTTATTGCACTTTCGTGCGCATCTTTGCCCGATGATGTGGCTGAATCTGAATTATTTGGTTACGCCGGATATGAAGAAAACACCGCACCTAAACGCGGGGTCCTAGAGCAAGCAGATGGCGGTACTGTGTTTTTAGATGAAGTTGGCGAAATGTCTACACAGCTACAAACAAAGCTGCTGCGCTTTTTGCAAGACGGCACATTTAGAAAAGTGGGCGACGAAAACGAAGTAAAAGTAAACGTGCGTATAATTGCAGCCACACAAAAAGATTTACCCGCGATGGTGCAAGAGGGCGTATTTAGAGAAGACTTATACTATCGAATTAATGTACTCACATTAGAGATTGCACCACTGAGAGACCGTAAAGCTGATGTGGGCCCATTAGCCGAGCACTTTATTCAAAAGTACGCACAGCAAAACGGCCACGCAATTCCGCTTTTATCACAAGAGTGCTTACGCTTTTTACAAGAGTACCCGTGGCCAGGTAATGTGCGCCAGCTAGAAAATGCAATTTATCGGGCGGTGTCGTTACTTGATGATAGCGAGCTACGTGTAGAGCATTTGCAATTGCCCACCTTTACCCACGATTTAGGCTACTTAGAGTCAGATTTTGAAGGGTCGTTAGATCAAGCTGTAAAACGTTTTGAAGCAACCTTGCTACGCAAATTGTATCCGGCTTACCCAAGCTCAAGACAATTAGCTAAGCGTTTAGGGCTTAGCCACACTGCAGTGGCAAATAAACTACGAGATTACGGTATTAATCGCAAAACTGTTAAAGTTTAATAGCCGCTTTACTGGGCACTAGCTCTTAGTGCCCATGTTTTTAGTAACCCCATCAATGGCGATAGTTTCTATGCCATTTTCATCAAAATTAATCACTATGCTTGCGTTATTACGAGTAAAAAAGTAACTGCGGCCATTCAGCTCAATCACGTAATTGCCTTTTACGGGGTCTTTAAATTGCTGCTTTTTTAAACTGACAGTATGTTTACCTATTTGCCAATCAAACGCTTCAATAAAGCCATTATTAAACTCTTGTACCCACACTTGGCTATCGTCTTTAGCTAAAGTGATTGCTACCGAGTATGAGTTAGGTAATTGCGACATATCGTAGCTTTTGCTACCTATCGAAAATTTACCAAGCTGCTGCTGCCATGCAAAGCCAAAATTAAAGGTTTTTTCTATACCTGTTGGGTAAGTTACCGTACCTGGGCCTTTAATTGTAAAATCGGCCAGTGCGCTGGTGCTAATGCATAATAAACTGGTTGTGAAAAGTGTCGCTAATTTATATTTCATACTATGACTTTTTTATATTTATAATTTGAGATTAAAACAGAACATTCGCCTTAACAAGTGGCTATGTTACACTGAGTTAACTTTATACTGGTAAGACCTTCTCGTGAACTTATATATTAGACTTCTTTTATTATTTTTTAAAATTAAGCGCAACCGCGACTACCAACAGTTACTTGATACTGTCGATATTGATTACAAAGCGCTGCCAACAGACTGCGATATAAACCTGCATCTAACAAACTCGCGTTATTTGGCTATGATGGACTTGTCACGCACTTGGATGATTGAGCGAATTGGTCTATTAAAACAAGTAATGAAGCGCCGTTGGTTTCCTATTGTTAATGCTACAGCCATTACTTATATTCGCGATATTAAACCTATGCAGCGTTATACCATTAGTACCAAGCTGGTGGGGTGGGATCATAAATATTTTTACATTGAACAAAAGTTTCATTCTGCGCGTGGCCTGCACGCTATAGCGTATGTGCGCGGTGTGTTTAAAAACAAAAAAGGCATTGTCAGTATTGAAGAAATGCTTGAAGTAGCGGAGTTTGATGGTGTAGCGCCTATTTTGCCAAGTGAAATTATGCATTGGAAAGAAATGCTTGAGCAAAAAAAGGTGAATAACCTTCCTAAATAATTTTCATAAAATAAGGCCTTTCGGCCTTAAACACATAGAACATAGGCGCTGTAAACTTATTTAAAAACTGTACCTTACACCAAACATGGCAACGACAGGGTCAAGCTCAACGGTTGATGTAAGGGCTTTTGCACCGTTTGCATACACTGTGGCATCGGTATCTATATCAATCATTGATACCATGGCATGCAGCCCCCAATGTTGATCGATTTTATAGTTAGCGCCTACTTGTGCAATAAAGCCAAACGAATCATCGAGTTTTACTTCAACATCATCAGTGCCTAGGGTTGCTTTTAGCGCTTGAGAAGGCTGTTCGTCAAAAAAGGTGGTGTAATTTAACCCTACACCAATAAACGGGCGTAGCGCGTAACTTGTATCTAAAAAGTGGTATTGCGCAACTAATGATGGCGGAAGCTGTTTGATGTCGGCAATTTTATTGCCAGCTAACTCACCCGCGCCATTTACATCGTGCGAAAACGGCGTAGCGGCAATAAGCTCTACCACCCACTTATCGTTAAATGCATAATCGATTGTAATACCTAGCTGCGTGTCAGAGTCGCCTTTGAGACCCAGTGTTGGCGCTTCGTTAATTGCCGAGCTGCTGTTATCTGGATTTACATTAATAGCGCCAACATTAACGCTAAGGTTAGCGTGTGCCGCAGGGGTAATAGCAAGTAAAGAGGTAAGTAAGGCAATGCTGATTTGGGTTTTCATGTTGTGCTCCAATAACTACTTTTTGATTGACGCTATTATTACAATCTCCGAGCGTTGAAAACCTGTTCTAGATCAAAGTTTCAAAAATGTTTGAAGTATCTGAACCCTTTTCTTGATTTAGATTAAAGTCAGTGCAAAAAGTATTTTAATTAATTGACACAGCTATGTATTTAACGGTCATCGCACTGTATTAACTTTGCCATTATTTGGTCATATTCTCGCGCTTTAATAATCTCTCTTATGGTTATTGAGTGTGTTGTTATGTCTGTTGCAAAAGTATCACAAAACAGTGTAAGTAAACCTTTAAGCGCGGTGGTAAAAAATACGCAAACGCTTATTAGGTTTGAGTCTGTAACGCCTAATCAAGGCGGAGCCATAGATTGGCTTAGCAATGAGTTAACTGCGCTTGGCTTTAACTGTGAGCAGTTTATTTGTGAAGGCGTTACTAATTTAATTGCCTACGTTAGTTTTGAGCAAGAAGGGCCATGTGTTGCGTTTTCTGGGCATATTGATGTTGTGCCCGCAGAGTCGGGCAACTGGCTAAGCCCGCCTTTTGCTGGCAATATTATTAATAATGCCGTGTATGGTCGCGGCGCTGCCGATATGAAAGGCGGTGTGGCGGCTATGCTTGGTGCTACTAAGGCACTATTAAAAGAGACTAAAAGTAAAAAAGGGCGTTTTTATTGGCTCATTACCTCCGATGAGGAAGGAGAGGCCGAATTTGGCTCAGAGGTAATAGCCGCGCGTTTAGCAAAAAATAATATACAACTTGATGGCTGTATTGTTGGTGAGCCGACAAGCTCTACACACGTAGGCGATACAATTAAAAATGGTCGCCGAGGCGCTATTTCTTCTCGTATAAAAGTACACGGCAAGGCCGGACATGTTGCCTACCCACAGAACACTATAAATGCTGCGCATATTGCGGGTAATATTGTAAATTGTTTAAGTAATTTAACATGGCCTGACGATGAGCCAAGCTCTAAAACCACCTTGCAAGTGACCGGCATTAATATAAAAAATGTTGTTGATAATTTAGTGCCTAGTGAATGCGAAATTACCTTTAATGTGCGATATAGCCATGGTTATACAAGCAATGCAATAAAGCACTGTATATCAGCGGCGCTGAGTGAATACGCCCAGCACCTGGAGGTTGAATGGGAGCGAGCGTGTGAGCCCTATTATACGGCACCAACAAACGGGTGGAGTTTATTGCAGCAGTTAGAGCACACCATTTATGCGCAAACAGGGAGTTACCCCATGTTAAGTACCAGTGGCGGTACTTCTGATGGGCGATTTTTTGCAAACCAGCATACCCAAGTTATTGAGTGCGGCGTTAAAAATAGTACTATTCATCAGGTAAACGAGCATGTTCCGGTTGATGATTTACTTAAAATTGAGGCCATTTACACAGACTTATTAGCGCGAATTTTTAGCCATAAATAGTAATCGCACAATAAAAATAAACAGCGAGAATCACCTCGCTGTTTGTTTGAGTAGGGCGTGTTGATCTTTAATGATTGAGTTTGCAGCAGTATGTTTGGTTTTTAGGCAAGGCAGAGCCTATGAAGTGTGGTTATTCCCCAT